>JAGVTI010000125.1 GCA_019136935.1 Deltaproteobacteria bacterium | reverse complement strand
AGGAGCGGCAATCTATAAAGGGCATCTCCTGTCGCAGGACAGAAAACACCTTCTCGTCATGGCCGAACCCAGGGGCTCCGGAATGGATACCCGCCTGGCCCAGGGGATCACCGACCTCATGGAAAGAATTTCCCAAGAGGTGCAAGAGAAGTACGGCCCGGAGGGCGCCCTCATCCTGACCCCAGTGGGGGCCTATCGGGCCGCCCTGGACAACGAAACCAACGCAAAGAAGAACGTCCGCCGGGCGGTGGTTTTCTCCACGATCGCCATTGCGATACTTCTGCTCGTCTGTTTTCCACGGCCCCTGATCGGTCTTTTGTCCCTCTTGCCCGCCTTTGCGGGAACCATGACGGCCCTGTTCGTCTATTCCCTTTTCCATTCGTCCATTTCCCTCATGGCCATCGGCTTCGGCGGGGCGATCATCTCCTTTACCGTGGACTACGGTCTGACCTACCTTTTGTTTCTGGACCGTCCTTATGAAACACGGGGCATGGAAGCGACGAAAGAAGTCTGGAACCTGGGTTTTCTGGCCATGCTGACAACGGCGGGAAGCTTTGCTTTCCTTTCCTTCTCGGGCTTTCCCGCCCTGGCGGAAATCGGCAGCTTCGCTTCACTCGGCGTCGTGTTCACCTATATTTTCGTCCACCTTGTCTTTCCCCTGGTTTTCCCCGTCCTTCCCCCGGCGCAGCGGCCTCCCCTGCTGCCCCTCCAGGGGATGGTGAACAAGCTGGCTTCTTCGAGCTCCCCGTGGAAAGCCGGTGCGGCCCTCGCTTTCGGAGTGGTCATGCTCTTTTTCGCCAAACCGGATTTTCAAGTCAATCCCGCGGCGATGAACGCCGTCTCACCGGAAACCATCCAGGCGGAACAGCTGGTCCGGAAGGTTTGGGGAGATATTTTCAGCAGGGTTTACCTGCTGGTTGAGGGGAAAACCCCGCGGGACCTGCAGGACAAATGCGACCGCCTGGCCCTGATGCTGGACCGGGAGGTGAAGGAACAAAACCTTTCCCGGGTTTTCGTTCCCTCCATGATTTTCCCCGGAGAGGAATTGACGCGGCGGAACCTTGCCGCCTGGGAGCGATTCTGGAATCCGGATAGAATCGAAGATCTGAAGAGAAACGTCGCCGAGGCATCCGTTCCCCTGGGATTTTCTTCCGCCGCCTTCGTTCCCTTCTTCAGCCTGATACAGGAAAAAGACGTGGGGCATGTGAACATACCGGAGCGGTTTTTCCGCATGCTCGGGATTTCTTCCAACAGCGACCGTTCCGCCTGGTTTCTGGTGGCGACCCTGACCCCCGGTCCCGCCTATGACGGGGAAACCTTCTTCCGGAAATTTTCCGGGCCGGGCCGGGCCAGAGTGTTCGATCCCACCCTGTTCGGCGAGCGGCTGGGCTCCATCCTGTCGTCCGCATTCCTGCGGATGGCCGCCATCGTGGGAGCCGTCACGGTCCTGATCGCGCTGCTGGTATTATTCGACTGGAAGCTGGCCCTGATCGGCCTGTTGCCGACCCTGTTCGCCATGATCTGCACACTGGGAACCCTGAATCTCATGGGGGAGCCCCTGGGTATCCCGATGGTCATGGTTTCCGTGGTGGTGATCGGCATGGGAACGGATTACGCCCTTTACCTGGTACGCTCCGGTCAACGGTATATCCGTGATGACCATCCCTCCCTGGGGCTTGTCCGCCTGTCCGTGTTCCTTTCCTTTTCCACGACGTTTATCGGGGTCGCGGTCCTGGCTCTGTCGGACAACGCCCTGCTGAAAAACGCGGGGCTCGGCCTGTCCCTGGGAATCGGTTATTCTTTCCTGGGAGCCGTCATGATCGCCCCGCCGCTTTTGAAAAGGGTTCTTGCCCCCATCACATTTCCCGAAGAGAAACTGGTCGCCGGATCGAGAAAGCACTTGTCCCGGGTTCTTGGGCGCTATCGCCACATGGAGGGTTATCCCCGGCTTTTCGCCCGTTTCAAGATACTCATGGATCCCATGTTCCCGCGCCTGGCGGATTTCCTGCGATCGCCGCAAACCATCATCGACATCGGAACCGGCTTCGGCGTCGCCGCAGCATGGCTCCTGGAACTCCACCCCCAGGCCCGCCTCTACGCAATCGACCCGGACCGGAAGCGGGTTTCCATCGCCTCACGCGTCATCGGATCCCGCGGTAACGTCCAGGTCGGCCGTGCCCCCGACATCCCGGGTTTTCCGGGACAGGCCGACACGGCCCTCCTGATCGACGTGATTCACCAGATCACGGACGAAGAGCTTCGCCTTACCCTGATGCGGCTCCGGGAAAAACTGACGCCTGATGGGACGATCATCATCCGGGTGACGGCTCCTTCGGAAAACGCCTTCCCCTGGAAGCGGTGGATGGAAAAAACGAGGATCAGGATGACACAAGGCGATTCCCGCTTCCGGACGGAAAAAGAGGTGCGGGGCATTCTGTCCGCATCCGGATTTCACGTGATCCTGGCGGAGCCCAGCGCCCCGGGTTGGGAGGAGACCTGGCTTATCGCACGGGCCGGGCAAAGAGATGAGAAAAAAGGATAACCGGGAGCATTACAAGGAGCGAGGGTGAAAGATCGCTTTTACCGAATTTTAACGGTTCTGTCGAAAGGACTGGGGCTGTGGCTGTTCCGCCTCGTCGCCTGGGGAATTGCCTCGGGTTATTTCTTCCTGTTTCCTTCCCGCGTCGCCGTCAGCACCCGGTTCTACCGGGCGCTTTTCCCGGCTCGGAGCGGAGCTTATCACCTCTTCTGCACCTGGAAGCAATTTCACCGCTTCACCCATGTTTTTCTCGACCGCCTGCTTCCCGATGAAGATTACCCCCTGGAAATAGTCCGGGACGGCGCGGCACACCTCGAACAGGCCATCGAGGAGAAGGGAGGAGGAATTCTCCTCATGTCCCACCTGGGAAACTGGGAACTGGCCGCCCAGATGCTCCTCAAGCTTTACGGCGGGGTCTATCCCGACATGAAGCTGCTTCTGTACCTGGGACGGAAACACAAGGAGCAGATCGAGGGAAGGCAGAAACAGGAGTTGGCCGCCCGGGGAATCGAGATTGTCGCCGTGGCCCCCGACGGGGCTTCCCCCGCGGACCTGGTCGACGGAATTCATTTCCTGAAAAAGGGTGGGCTCGTTTCCATGACGGGAGACCGGAGGTGGTGGGAGGAACAGCGTTATGTCCCGGTTCGCTTCCTGGGTCATGAAGCCCGTCTTCCCGAGGCGCCTTTTGTGTTATCCCTTCTTTCGGGCACGCCGATTTACATCTTTTTCGCCTATCGCGAGGCTCGCCGGACCTATCGCCTCCGCATTCTTCCGCCCCTGCATCTCAAGACCGCCCAGAGAAGCGACCGGCAAAACGTCATCCGCCGGGCGGCCCAGGTCTATGCGGACCATCTGGAGGAAATGGTCCGGGAAGCTCCTTTCGAGTGGTTCCACTTTGAACCCTTTCTCGGCAGGGAATTGTCATGAGTTCCTCCCTGCCCACAGGAAAAAGGAAAAGGGGTTAAGAGATGAAACGGCTCGTCAGGCGCATCGCGGCATCCCTCCTCCGCCGGAACGACATCAGAAAAGCCATTGCGGAAGGGGGCGATTTTCGTGTATATACGAATCGGCCGGCTCCCCGGGTGATGGCAGGTTTATTTCTCATTCTATTGAGTTACGTGATCTGCTGGCCGGTCATCACCGTCCTGGGGTGGATCTCCGTTCAGGCGGGAAAACCCCTGGTGATTGTTTTCGGCGGCCCCCTGGTGTACGGTTTGTCCAACCTGGTGTTCTTCATCGGCATGTACATGGCCGGCCGGGATTATGCGACGGCCCTGATGAAATGGCTGGTCAAGATCACCTTCGAAAAAATCCTCGGACCGGAAAATGTGGTCCCAGTCTGTAACGAGGAGCGGAAATATTAATCGGTCCCGACGAGGCACGCCCTTTCCCCGGAACGCGGAACGCGTTTTTCACAGGCGTGCATATCGGACAGAAGGAATACTATGAACGAATTAATCGAAGAACTGAAAATCAAGATCATCACCACCTTAAACCTGATCGATGTCAAACCTGAAGAGATCGATATTCATGCCCAGCTCGTCGGGGGTGACCTCGGCCTGGATTCCATCGATGTCCTGGAGCTGGTCATGATGCTTGAAGAGGATTACGGCGTAATCATCGATACCAAAGAGCTGGGCATGGCGGTGTTCGCCTCCCTGGCGGCTCTGGCGGAACACGTCCACCAGAATCGGTCGGAGAAAAATGATTGAACGGCCTGCGTATTTTCATCACGTCGATGGGGATCGTCAGCCCCTTCGGTGAAGGAATCGAGAAAAACCTTTCCACCCTGAGAGAAGCCGTTCCGGCCCTTACCCCCCTCCAACTGTTTCCCTCCGCCCATGTCCCCTTGCCGGTCGGAGAAATTCCTTTTCCCATCCCCCACGGGAACTTGCCCCGCACCCATGTCCTGGCGATGATGGCGGCCGAAGAGGCATTGAAGGAAGCCGGCGGTCCACCCGATGCCGTGGTGGTCGGGACCACAACGGGAGGGATGACCGCAACGGAGGAATACCTGAAACAGGGGGAAAAAGATCCCGTCCTCTATCGTCACCATGCGGCCGGATCGGTGGCGGAAGCGATTGCCGCCCGCTTCGGTTGCCGGGGACCGGTACTGACGGTTTCGACAGCCTGCTCGTCGGGAACCGCGGCTCTCAAGATCGCATTGGAACTGCTCCGTTCTGGAAAGGCGAGGCGGGCCCTGGCCGGAGGAGCGGACGCCCTCTGCCGGCTGACCTATTACGGTTTCCATTCCCTCCAGCTTGTCGATCCCGGTGGAGCCCATCCCTTCGATTCGGGTAGAAAGGGGATGTCCGTGGGCGAAGGGGCGGCCATGTTCCTGTTGACGGCGGCCGCAGCTCCCCCTGACGGGGCGGTTGCGGAACTTCTCGGCGGCGCCCTGACCTGCGATGCCCATCATCCGGCCGCACCGCATCCCTCGGGGGAGGGGGCGCGGCAGGCCATGAAAAAGGCGCTTGCCGACGCCGGCGTGCTCAGGGAGGAAATCGATTACATTCATCTGCACGGGACCGGTACCCCCGAGAACGATCTTGCCGAAGGGCGGGCCGTCCGTGCCCTGTTCGACGGCCGTTCCGTACCGCCCGCCTCTTCCCTGAAGGGGGCCTGGGGACATTCCCTGGCCGCGGCGGGGGCGATGGGGGCCGCCGTGTCCGCCCTGGCCGTACGGGAAGGATTTATCCCGCCCAACGTGGGAATTCAGACCCCCGATCCGGAAATCCCCCTGTCACCGATGGATGCTTTTCAGACGACCGATGTCAGGCAGGTCCTGGTCAATTCCTTCGGTTTCGGCGGCAACAACGCCGTTTTGGTTCTGGGACACGCCGGGAACGGGAAAGGACCCGTCCGCGTCCGGGAAAACGGCGAATCCATTCCTTTTTACGTCCATGGCCGGTCCTGCCTCACCGGGGCGGGCGATACGGACCGGACCCTTGACATGCTAAGCCGGGGAGAAAACCTGAAGGGGATGGTGCCGTCTTCCGACATGTCGAAGCATCTCCCGGCCAAGGCCGTGCGCCGTCTGAAGCGGCTGTCGCGGATGGTGCTTTCTCTCGGGATCTCCGCCTGTGCGGGGAAGCGGGAGGGGAACCTGCCCCGGGCGATTTTTTTCGGCACCCGCTGGGGAGCCCTTTCCGAAACCCATGATTTTCTGGCCAAACTCTTCGAAACGGATGAACGGCTCTCCAGTCCCACCGATTTTATCGGATCGGTCCATAATGCGCCGGCGGGCCAGGCGGCGATCCATTTTCATGCCCCGGGTCCGAACATCACGATCACCGGATGCAACGGATCTTTCGAACAGGCCCTCTTTTCCGCCGGCCTTCTGTGCGGCGAGGACCCCTTCCTCCTTGTGGGAGCCGATGAATACAACGAGCATCTGTCTCCCCTGTTCGATCCGGAGGCATCCTCGGCGGAACGGACCACGGACGGCGGCGGCGCCCTTTACCTGAAGCGGGAGAAAGGGGGGGCGACCAGCCGGGTGGCCCCGGTTTTCACGGGATTCGCCGACGCCGGTGAATCGGTCATCAGGAAACTCATCGCGGAACTGGGAGGAGCCGCACGCATCCGGGAGCGATTCGGCCTGATTCTGTCGGGGATCCCCGCGTCGTTCAGGGAGCAGGCAAAACGCCAGGAGGAGACCTTTCTTGCCGGAACGGATTATCCGCATCCTCTTGTCGATTACCGGCGTTTTGTCGGCGAATGCGCGTCGGCATCCGCCGTGGCGACGGTTCTCGCCGTTCTTTTCGTCGAAAAGGGAATGGTGCCCGCGGGGCTCTGCGGACGAACACCCGCCGATCTCGGCGGACGGGGCATCCTCATCCTTGGGTTCGGGCGCCACGTAACGGCCCTGGAGGTAACCCCATGCTGAAGCAGAACCGGGACCCGGGAAAGATTCTCATCATCGGCTCCGGTGTCGGCGGCTTGACGGCGGGTATCATCCTGGCGAAACTGGGGCATTCCGTGACGATCGTCGAAAAAAACGCCGGAGCGGGAGGCCTGATGCGCGGCTACCGCCGCCGGGGTTTCGACTGCCCCGTCGGGGTGCATTATCTGGGATCGCTGGCTTCCGGCCAGCCTCTCCGGCGATTGTGGGATTACCTGGGCGTGACGGGAAACATCCCTCTGGAACGCATGGGAACGGCAGGCCCCATCGACCGCTACATCTTCGACGATTTTCATTTCGATTTACCCGAGGGGCTGCCGGCCTTTGCAGAAAACCTGATGCGGGCCTTCCCGGGAGAGAGCAAACAGATCACGGCGGTCACGAGACAGTTGAGGGAAGTCAGTGACAGCTTCGCCCGCCTGGACATGCTTCTGTCTCCGGAGGGAGTGCCCGTTTCCGTGGAGAGTTTTTCCTCCATGGGGGAACACCTCGTCCGCCTGGGTTGTTCGGAACGCCTGAAAAGCGTCCTGGGCGTTCCTTCCACGCTGATCGGACTGTCCCTTCAGGAATGCCCCCTTTTTTACTATTACCTGGTCCTCTCCTCTTATCTCCTGTCATCCTGGCGGCTCCGGGGCGACAGCCTCCGGATGGCGGAAGCGTTCGTCGGGCGGTTCCGCAAGCTGGGAGGGCAACTGGTGGTTGCCGACGGCGTCGAACGCATTCTCACCGAACCGGGCCGGATCACGGGGGGACGTCTTCACTCCGGCCGTGAAATCGACGCGGATACCATCATTGCCGCCGTCCATCCTCAGAATATCACGCCCATGCTGCCCGCGGACGTGCTGCGGTCCGACCAGGCAGAGCGGATCGACCGGCTCGAAAACACCAAAGGCCTGTTCGTCGTAACGCTGGCCGTCGACGGAAGCGCCCACGAAACGCTCCCTTACAATCTTTTCCGTCTTCATCCTGAAGCGGACGGTTCCCTTGCACGGGGATCGTTCCACCAGATCCGCGAAGGCAGTCAACCGGGAACGCATCTCCTGACCATGATGGCCACCAGCGGCATCGAGGAATGGCATCCCTGGGAAAGAACCCGGTCAGGGCAGCGGGGCGAAGACTACGAACAGGAAAAAAGAAACAGGGCGGGCGCATTCATCGCCGAAGCGACGGCCCTTTTCGGCCCCCTGAAAGGGAAGCAAATCGTCGATATTTATACCCCCCTGACCATCCGGGACTGGGTTGGAAGTCCAGGCGGGTCGGCCTACGGGATCAGACGCTCGTCCTCACAGCTGATGAAGACGGCCTTTCTGAGCCGGCCGGCCCTCAAGGGGCTTTTCTTTGCCGGCCAGAACATCCTCGCCCCCGGGATCATGGGAACCACACTGGGGGCGTTCCAAGTCATCAGACGCATTATCGGCCAGGAGCGTTTCAGCCGGGAAGTGCTGGAGGAACTCCGTTGAAAATCATGCTGATTTCAACCAATACCATGATAGATCCTTACCCCGCTTATCCCATCGGCCTGGATTACGTCGCCCACGCCGTTCCCCCGCACCACGAGGTCATGATCGTCGATTTGAACGACCTGGGGGAAAACCGAACCCTTGCGGGCATTCTTTCTGAAGAACAGCCCGACCTCATCGGCCTGTCAATCCGGAACATCGACAATACGGAAGCCACGAACGTGAAAAGTTTCTCCGAAGGCATCGGTGACCTGATACGCCTCATCCGGCTCCATACCAGGGCAAAGGTCATCCTTGGAGGAAGCGGTTTCACGATCCTCCCGGGAGAATGGATGCGCCTGCTCGACGCGGATTTCGGCGTCATCGGGGAAGGGGAACGTCTGCCCCTTTTGCTGGATGCGCTGGAAAAAAATGAGACGACTTCCGGCCTCCCTGGCATTTTAACGAAAGGGGAACCCGTGCTTTTCCCGGAACCCTGGCCGGGTACGTTCCATCGCGGACCTTTTGCCAATCGTCCCTACACGTCCTTCTACCTGAAGAAAGGGGGCATGCTCAACCTGCAGACAAAGCGGGGTTGCCCCTTCAGGTGCATCTACTGCACCTACCCCCACATCGAGGGAAAAACGTTCCGTCTCGTCCCTCCCGAGGAAGCGGCCGGGACGGCCCGCATGCTCCAGGATGCCGGAGCGCGCTACCTCTACATGACCGACTCGACCTTCAACGGCCATTACGAGCACAGTCTGGCCGTTGCCAGGGCCTTCCGGAAAGCGGGCGTTTCCATACCCTGGGGGGCCTTCTTCACTCCCACCAAGCCGCCCGAGGATTATTACCGGATCCTTGCGGACGCGGGTCTCCGGCACGTGGAATTCGGAACGGAGGCATTGAGCAACCCCATGCTGGCGGCGTACCGGAAACCGTTCAACCTCGAAGACGTCCGGAACGCCCACCGCCTTGCCCTGGAAGCGGGTCTTTATATCGCCCATTACCTCATGCTGGGCGGCCCCGGCGAATGCGAAGCCACGCTGCAGGAAACACTGGACCATTCCAGGAGCCTGGAAAAGGCCGTCTATTTCATATTCGGCGGGATACGGATCTATCCGCATACGGACCTGTACGACCTGGCCCTGCGGGAGGGACAGATCCATCCGGAAACGGATCTGCTGAACCCCACATTCTACTGGTCCTCAGCGCTGGACAGGGAGAAAGCCATGAAGATGATCGCGAACCACACGGAAGGGCAAAGCAACTGGCTCGTCGGCTCCGGGACGGAAAAAACCACCCGGGTCCTCTCCCGGCTTTACACCCGGGGTCACGTGGGCCCCCTGTGGGAGCACATGATCCGATGACCGGCCGGAAACCGGAAAAAGGGGGCATGTCCCCCGCCGGCGTATCCGGTTTGACCGCCCTTGCCCTGGCGGCGCTGCTTGCGGTCTTTCATCCCCTGCTGGCGGTCATTCCCCTGGCGTCTTACATCGGCATCTGCCTGGGGGCGCCGTTTTTTCCGACGGCGGGTTTCTTTCTTCCCGTTTACAGCCGGGGAGACACCGGCAGACCGGTGGCGGCGCTTACTTTCGATGACGGACCCGACCCGGAAACCACGCCCCTCCTTCTGGATCTCCTTTGCCGATACCAGGTGAAGGCCACCTTCTTCGTGACCGGAACGAGGGCGGATGCTCATGGCGACCTCATTTCGGCGATTCTCCGTGAGGGCCATGACATCGGGAATCATTCCTTCAGTCACGACGTGTTCCTGATGTTTCGAACGATGAAACGTCTTGAAGAAGAAGTGGCGGCAGCCCAGAGAAGTCTGCGCCCCTACGGCGTCGTTCCCCTGGCCTTCAGGCCCCCCGTGGGAATCACGAACCCGAGGCTCGGGCCTGTTTTGCGCCGGCAGGGCCTTTTCTGCGTCAATTTCTCCTGCCGGGCTTACGACGGCGGCAACCGGTTCGTCCGGGGAATGGCAGGACGAATCCTGAAAAAGGTCCGTCCCGGCGACATCATCGTATTGCACGATGTCCCCCCGGGAAGGGGAGTTCCCGTACAGACCTGGCTGGAAGAAACGGCTTCGATTCTCGACGGATTGGAAAGGGAAGGCATACGGGTAATTCCCCTGGCTGAACTCCTGGGACGGCCGGTCATGGCACGGGCAGTGGAGGTTGATCAATGATCTTCCGGCGTTATGATGTATAAAAACCTATTGATACAGGCGAAGATCAATGGTATGAGGTCACGGTTAAGCAGACCCCGGCCAAATCCGCGCTGCGCTCCATTGAATGGATATGACTGAACATTGGCACCGCATATATCGAGAAACCGGCCCGCCAGGCTCCGAAGCGTTTATTCGCGCCTCGGCGCAAAGCGGATCTCCCTGGTTTTCCGGTCATTTCCCCGGCGAACCGATTCTGCCGGGTATTGCCATCCTGTCCATGGTCAAAGACGCGGTCCTGGCTGAGGAAGCCGGCAGGGGCAGGCGCATCCGGGTCTTTGGAATGCACCGGATCCGGTTCAGGATGCCCGTCAAGCCGGATGACATGCTGACCCTGGCGTTTTCCATGTCCGGACAGGAAGGGAAGCTCGCCTACCCGTTCAAGGTGTCCATGGATGGGAAAGCGGTGTGCAGCGGTGTGATCTCTGCCGGGATCCTGCCGGAAGCGGTTCCGGTTTCCGATGACCGAAAGGCGGGATAAAGGAGTTTGCTGACCGGAAGGTCTTTGATCGATTCAAAGTGCCGTCATTTTAATAAGGAGGAGGAATGGATACCCGTGAGTGTGGAAAATAAGGCCCTGATCATTCGTGTAGCCGAGATCGTCATCACCGAATTGAAATTGCAGGACATTACACCCGACACATTCGATCCCGATCTTGATCTTGTGGATGAACTGGGAGTGGACAGCATGGATCTGGCGACGGTGGTCCTGGTTTTGCAAGATGAATATGGGATCACCATTGACGAGGATGACTATCCGAAACTGAGAAACATCCGCATGATCGCGGAGTATATCGAACAGAAACAACAGGCTTGACGGAAAGAGAGCCGGCAGCGGATTCATGGAAACGACGCAGGTCATAACCCCCTTGAACGGGAATACCGAGCAAAAAAAATGGAAGTTCTCCGAAATCCTGGCCGATCCGGAGATTTCTTCCCGCTGGGGAAAAGTGCGCAAATATTTCTTTCTCCGGGAATCGACCTATGACATGACCAACCGCTGTAATATTCGTTGCGACGGATGTTATTACTACGAAGGGCAAAAACAGTTCGCCGTCGACAACGGCGATCCCGAAGCCTGGCGCAAACTGATGCAGGACGAGAAATTCAGGGGGATCACCTACGTCGTCCTGGCCGGCGCCGAGCCCTCGCTGGTTCCGGAGCTGCTTGAGGTCTGTTTCCAGGAAATGCCTCTGGGCAGCATCGCCACCAACGGTTATCTCCGGATTCCCGAGGGCGTGGGGTACCGGATCCATATTTCCGTCTGGGGGAACGACGAGACGAGTTTCCGCATCCGGCGGGCAAAGAACCTGCTGGAGAGACAGCTCGATAATTATGCCGGCGATCCCCGGGCAGTCTTCGTCTACACGTTCACCCGGAACAATATCGGCGAAATCTACGGGGTCATGGACAAGATCGCCTCCCGCGGATGCCGGATAACCTTCAACATGTTTTCTTCGCCGGTGGGTTATACAGGGGAACTCAGGCACGATGCGGCATCGCTTCTGCGGACCAGGCAGACCATGATGGATATCCTGGCGAGGTACCCGGAGAACACCCTGTTTTCTCCTTATAATGTGGTGGCCCACACGGAGCCTTGTGGTCTGCATGACCTTTACGAATGTTCTTACCCGAGGATGAACGGTTCCACCGACATCGGTCTGGGCCGTACCTTCCGCCAGTACCGGTCGGATCTCTCCTGGGACCGGAGCGCGGCCTGCTGCGTACCCGACACGGATTGCGAAGACTGCCGCCATTACGCTTCCGGCAGCGCCGTGGTCACGGCCCGCCTCTACCGTCATGTAACCGATCCGGAAACCTTCCGGTCCTGGCTGGATTATGTCGATACGTACCTCGCCGTCTGGGTCATGGGATACGAAAAGGGTGAAAATCTTTGTAACAGGTTGATAGAACCGCCCGCCAAACCTAACGCGGGCCCCAACAGATAGGGTTTCTGCGCTCGCTTTACAGGACGGCAGGAATAA
>JAGVTI010000006.1 GCA_019136935.1 Deltaproteobacteria bacterium | reverse complement strand
GCCAGAAGGATTTCCTTGTGGCCGGGGATGTCGAGTGCGAGCATCGTTATTTCTTCTCCTGTGAAAAATCAATCGATAGTCCTGTAAAAAGTCGAAAATTCCCTCGTATCAACCTTTCTTCAAACGACGGGCGATGTCCCATGCTTTGATTTGGTCTGCCACGCACGGAGGGACCAGGTGTTCCCAGGGCCGGCCGAGAAGGATGGCCGACCGGATGTCGGAGGCGCTGATCCCCTTCTGTTCCGGGCATACTTCCCACAGCACGTGGGTTTTCAGACCGAGGCCGACAAAGGTATCCCTTTTCTTTCTTCCCCAGTCGTCGTAGATGGAGACGAAAAACACGGCCTCCCTTGGTATATAGTCGAAATAGAGTTCCGGCAGGTTGATCGGGAAGGGGACCACGGAAAAATCCAGGCAGGTCAATCCCGATTCGAGCAGCGCCCTCTTGACCAGGACGTAGCGTTCGAAATAGTTCAGTGGGTTGGCTTCCCGGCTGCTCCGGGTTCGATCCGTATCGTCTTCCCGTGTCAGAGACGGATCCGGATTCGTAATGCCGACGATCAGGTGCCGGCAAAGGGCCTTGCCTGCAAGGAGGTATTTCAGATGGTCGTTGTGGAGGATCTGAAAACGTCCGTGAATGAATCCCAGCTCATAAAGCGGTTCTTTTTCGGGGCGAGTCTGTGCCATGCGGAAGATCCCCGGTGTTTTTCAATCGAGGGTAAATTGCCGGTAATGGCCGGGCCAGAAGGCCTGGTCGACGTCCGTGTCCATGATGCCCATGAGCTTGATCCGGTCGAGATGGTTCAGGATGAGCGACATGAGTTCCGTGTTGCGCACGAGGCCGAGGGCTCCGACGGCCGCGCTGACTTCATCGAATCGGACGACGGCATCCCTTCTGATGCCTTCCCCGCACATGACCAGGGGAACCGTTTCGCCCGAGTGCACCAGGGGACCGCTGCTCGGGGTGGAATGGTCGGACGTGACGACGGCCAGGATGTCGGGATGATTCAGGAAGCCGTCGATTTTCCTGGAGAGAGCCCGGTCCAGGGCTTCGATCACCTGTTTCTTCGCCGGGGGATTTTTCGTATGCGCCGCTTCATCGGGAGCTTTCGTGTGGATATGGATGAAGTCGTGGCTTGCAAGGGCCGCCTCGGCCATGGTAAGCCTTTCCGCCAGATCGCATTCGGGATCGTCCGAATCGGACACCTTCATGAAATCCAGACCCAGGCAGGTGCTCAATCCTGCGAAGACGACACCCGAAGCAATCGACAGGCCCTTCAAGCCGAAGCGTTCGGAAAAGGGGGAGATTTTTTTCAGCCGTCCTGCCCGCTGGGTGACGAGACCGTTTATGGGCGGGAGATTCGCTTCGCACCGGGTCCGGTTGAGGGGATGGGCATCCAGGATCTCATGACTCCGAATCAGGTAGGATTTCAGGGCCTTGGCGGTCCTGACGGCGGCGGTGTCCCCGGCATGCGTCTCCCAGGGCATCAGTTCCATGACGGGGACACAATCGCGCATGGGGTTCGTGTCGGTGATGAATGGGCTGACGTCTCCCCTCATGACGAGGACTCCGAAAAGTCCCTTGATGGGATGAAATGTCAGGTCGATATCCTCCCACCTGAAATGGGCGATGAGGGGGATCAGCTCCCTGATTTCCCCGGCGGTTGCCGGAGGGGTGTTCCGGCGCAGAAAGAGCCGTCCATCGTTGATTTCCACAGAAGAAAAATGAACGAGAAGGGCCACGTCCTTTTCGGAGAGCTGAACACCTGCCCCCAATGCCTCGAGAGCGCCACGGCCCGGAAAATCGGCTTGGTCATAGCCGAAGAGGGCGAAATGGGCGTTTTCGCTGGGCAGGGCCAGTCCTACCCGTGCGGCGTGATAAAGGCCGTTCGCCCCGGCGGCGGCCATCCTGTCCAATGCGGGGGTAAAAGCGGCCTGTAGGGGTGTCTGGTGGTTAAAGTCTGAATAAGAGCGGTCACCCAACCCGTCGAGGATGATCAGAACGCATTTTTTCATCATCAGCCTTTCACATCCTATGAAAAAACGAAGATATCCGAACCTGGCCGCGGAAAGCGTATTCCTCTTATTAATAACGATAGGAAAGGTATTCTCTTAAACGATTTGCCATACTAGCTCAAGGTGCATAATATCACAACATGATTTTAGATCTGCATACCCATACAACCTGTTCGTCCTGCAGCGGATTGAGCCTCGACGAGATTCTAGGAAACGCCCGGCGAAAGGGGCTTGACGGTGTCTGCATCACGGATCATAACTCGATGGCGGTCCGTGCCGGCATCCGGGAAGGTTTGCAGCCCGACGGCTTATGCATCCTTTTCGGCATGGAATACGACACGCCGGAAGGGGATTTCCTGATTTTCGGCCCCTTCGATGACCTGAAAAACGGCATGAACGCGCGCCGGTTGCTCGGCATCGTGAACGAGCGAGATGGTGTCGCCGTGGCGGCGCATCCGTTCCGGGAGGGTCGCATGCTCGATCGATCCCTGATCGAACAGGGACTATGCCGCATTGTCGAAAGCTTGAACGGCAGGAACCGGCGCCAGGAAAATGACCGGGTGCAGAAACTGGTCGAAGAATACAACCTCGTCCAGTGCGGGGGAAGCGATGCCCACCAGTTGAGTGAATTGGGCAGGACCGCGACCCGCTTTTTCATGCCTGTCACGAACCGTCAGGATTTGATCCGGGCCCTGCGGGAGGGTTGTTGCTCTCCCTGCCGGCCGGCAGACCGCCAGACATAGAACGAAGCTTACTCAACAAATATCCTGCCAGGGTTATTCCCGAACGCATTCTTGCCGATACAACCGTACTGCACCCTTTCCGGATCGGATCGAGATCGTCCATTCCGCTAAAAACGGTTACCCGGAAAGGAGTTGGGTCCTC
>JAGVTI010000277.1 GCA_019136935.1 Deltaproteobacteria bacterium | reverse complement strand
CGGCCTTCATGTGAATGATTTCAAGCCCCGTTTCCCCCTCGATTTCTGCCAGGGTCGCCAGGATGGCCTCCTCCGATGGGCAGATCAGGGTAAACCAGTAATTGTATTCATGATCTCGCCGATAGTGGTGGGTTACGCCGGGGATGGCGTTGACCGCTTCGATAAATCGCGCCGCCTTTTCTTCCGGGACCTTCGCCGCGCACAGGGTGCTGGCGAAACCCAGACGATCCAGGTTGAATACCGCACCGATCCGCCGGATCAGGCCTTTGTTCTTGAGTTCCCTGATCCTCGTCAGGATCTCGTCCTCTTCAAGCCCCATTTCTTCGGCAAGGGTTCGGAACGGCTCGGTGGTGACGGGAAACGCCGTTTGAATGCGATTGAGGATTTGCCGGTCGAGATCGTCCATCATCGGTTATCCTTTCTCCATTGTCGATTTTTCGCGATGCGTCCTGTCCTTGCCGGCCGGATCGTAGGCGCAAAGCGGTTCTTCCGCCAGGTAGTCGCCGGTCAGTTCGAAGGCCCGTGCCCGGCATCCGCCGCATACCCGGATGAAGGGACAGGCGCCGCATTTTCCCCCGTAGCGGTTCAGATCCCGTAAATCCTCAAAGATCGGTGCGTGATCCCAGATTTCCGCGAAGGGTTTTTCCGTTATTTGACCGCAGTCGATTTCCAGGTAACCGCAGGGCTGCACCTGTCCCGTGTGAGAGATAAAACAGAAGGAACTGCCTCCCAGGCAGCCGCGGGTCATGGCGTGAAAGTGGGGCGGGGCGTTCACGTCTTCCGGTTGCGGGTGTTTTTTTATCATGCCCTTGTCCTTCTGGTGGACGATCCGGAAATAATGGGGGGCGCAGGTCGCCTTGAGCTGGATGGGCGACAGTGCGCTCTGCCGGTGAAACCACTCCAGGGTTTTTTCGTAGGCCACGGCGGAGATCGATTGATCACCCAGGTCCTTCCCCCGTCCCGTGGGCACCAGGAGGAAAATGTGATGGGCCGAGGCTCCCAAAGCGACGGCCAGCTCCAGGATCGCCTCGATCTGGTTCAGGTTTGTCTGCGTGATGGTGGTATTGATCTGGAACTCCATGCCGCCTTTTTTGAGCAGGTCGATACCCCGCATGGCCTCGTCGAAGGCGCCGGGGACGCCCCGGAACAGGTCGTGGCTTTCCGCGTCGCGGCCGTCGATGCTGACGCTGACCCGGCGGATTCCCGACCGGACCATGTTGCCGACTGTTTCCTCGGACAGCAGGGTGCCGTTGGTCGCCAGGACCATCCGGAGTCCTTTCCGATTGCCGTAGCCGGCGATTTCGAAAATGTCTTCCCGCAACAGGGGTTCACCCCCCGTGAGAATGATGATCGGCTGGCTGAAGGCGGCGATCTCGTCGAGAAGGCGAAGGCACCGGCCGGTGTCCAGCTCTCCCGGATAGGGGCCCCGCAAGGCGGAGGCCCGGCAGTGGACGCAGGAGAGATTGCACCTCCGGGTGACTTCCCAGGCGACCATCCGGAGGGTCTTCGGCAAAAGGGGGAGCTTCTTCCTCTGCGACACGATCAGCCTTTCCGGAGCAATTCGGCCGCTTCCCCGGCGAAATAGGTGATGATGATATCCGCCCCTGCCCGCTTGATCGCGGTGAGGGCTTCCATCATGGCCAGTTCTCCGTCGATCCACCCCATTTTCGCGGCGGCCTTGATCATGGCGAATTCCCCGCTGACGTTATACGCCGCGACGGGGAGATCGAATTCCTCCTTGGCCCGGCGGATGATATCCAGGTAGGGGAGGGCGGGTTTTACCATGATGATGTCGGCTCCCTCGCTTACGTCAAGTGTCATCTCCCGGATAGCCTCGTCGCTGTTCGCCGGGTCCATCTGGTAGGACTTGCGGTTTCCGAATTGCGGGGCGCTCTCGGCGGCCTCCCGGAAGGGGCCGTAAAAACTGGAGGCGTACTTGGCGGAATAGGCTATGACGGGTATTGATTCGAACCCGCTTTCGTCGAGAGCTTCCCGGATTGCGCCGACCTGACCGTCCATCATGGCCGACGGGGCGACCATGTCCGCCCCGGCCCGGGCGTGTGACAGGGCCGTTTCCGCGAGGACCTCCAGGGTCGAGTCGTTGTCCACGTCGCCCTTTTCGATCATGCCGCAGTGTCCGTGGCTGGTGTACTCGCACAGGCACACGTCGGTGACGACCAGGATGTCCGGGCATTTCTCCTTGATGCGCCGTACGGTCCGCTGAACGATCCCGTCTTTGGCAAAGGCGCCGGAAGCCGTTTCATCCTTTTTCTCGGGGATGCCGAACAGCAGGATTGCCGGAATACCGAGCGATTCCAGGTGCCGGACCTCTTTGACCAGCAGGTCCGCCGACTGCTGGAAGACCCCCGGCATGGAAGCGACGGGATTCTTGACGTCCTTTCCCGGAACGACGAACAGGGGATATATGAAATCGTTTGCCGACAGGGTGGTTTCCCGGATCAGTTTCCGGAACGCTTCATTTTTTCGCATCCGTCTGGGCCGATATTCGGGGAATTGCATTTTTACCTCCGCATAGAGTCTTTCCTGTTTTTTATCCAGCGTCCCGTACAGGGACCCCGGCTCTAATCTTCGATCCCGATTTCCCGGTCCGTGAGAAAACAGGCGGGATCGGAAGCCCAGATGTCGCCGGTCGCCGCCTCGGCCCGGGCGCGGAAATTACCGCCGCACACGTCGAGCCACCGGCACCGGGCACAGCGGCCCGTGACAAATCTTTTTTTGTCCTTCAGCCGGGCCATCAGGTCGTTCGATGTATCCGTCCATATCTCGCTGAAGGGGCGCTGCCGGACATTGCCGAAGGATATGTCCCGCCAGAACTGGTCGGCGTGTACTTCCCCGTCCCAGCTTACGCAGCCGATTCCGTGGCCCGAGCTGTTGCCCTCGTTCA
>JAGVTI010000221.1 GCA_019136935.1 Deltaproteobacteria bacterium | reverse complement strand
ACGCGATATTCTGGGCGGTTGATCCTGGCAGCTTCGAAGGGAAACCCCTTTTCGTCATCCCAGAAAAAACGGAAAACGGGCAAAACCACCCCTGAAGAACTGCTTGAAAAGGCCGGGTTTTCTGCTACGATGCCCGAAACGGAAAGGAATCGTCCCCATGACAAAACCGGCATCCGAAAAACAACAGGAAAATCATTATCTGGTCTGGTTCGACACGGAATATTCCGGCCTTGATCTGGAAGAAGCGCACCTCCTCCAGGTCGCGGCCCTGATCACGGATCGGTCGCTTCGCCGTGTCCGGCCGGTGGAAACGGACATCCGGCTCGCAATCCGCCTGCCGTCGGACGCGGCCGTCAGTCCATGGGTCGAGGAAAATCTGCCCGAACTGATCGCCGCCTGCCGGTCCTCGTCGGCGGTGGAGCTCGTGGAAGCGGACCGCCTGCTTGCGGCTTACGTGGATGCCGTCGCCGGCCCCCCCGCCGAACGGGAAAACAGGCGCCCCATCCTGGCCGGAAACACGGTCCATGCCGATTGGTGGCTGGCCCGGAAATACCTGCCCCGGTTTACAAGACGCCTCCATTACCGGCACCTCGATGTGACGGCCCTGAAGCTGGAATGGCAGGAACGTTGCCCGGATCGAAAATTCGAGAAGGAAGACCCGGACAATGTCAGACGCTACTTCCCCGAAGCCCTTCTGAATTCCTCCGATACACGGCACGACGCCTATTACGACATTCAGGCCTCCATTGCCGAACTGGCCTTCTACCGCCGATGCCTGTTCCGCCCCGAAGGGCGATAGCCCCCCTGCGAGGGGCTCTCCATAACCCGGCGAAAAACCTTTTTCCATAATTGAATCGATCCATTTCCGTCCTTCCGTCGAAAGACGGAATCCGGAATGGATTCGTCCGGATGCCGGATCGAGGGGCTGTGTCGCAATGCCATCCTGAGCCGTCAGGCGAAAAATCTCTTCCTTTTAACAGATCGTGATGATTCGATTCTTCGCGGAGTCGATCCTGGAGCGAAGCGAAGGGCTCAGAATGACCTCGAATGTAAATCGGGGATTACGGCACCGTCTTCAAATCCGGCATGGCGTTTTGAATATTTGCCTATAGATGTAATAAATGGCCGAATTTACTTAAAAGATCGATAACAGACGTATTCAGGTGAAAATTCGAAAAATGAACGTTTTCCTGGTTTGTTGTCTTGCATGGTGATATGATTCCACACAAAAAAAGGGCAGGAAGACGGGTGGTTGCAGAAGGGAAAATCAGGGTGTTGATCGTCGGTGCCGGCACAACGGGAACGAACTTATTCACGACGATCATCGATGAACCAGGCGTCGTGGTGACCGGTATCGTTGACCGGAGGAATGAATTTTCGCATTTGGATCTGGCCTGCACCAGGGGCATTCCCGTAATCAGCGACATTTCCGAGGCCATGAGGGCCGCCCCCGATATCGTTTTCCATCTTTCCGAAAGCGACGTCCCTTCTTAGGAAATCACGATGCATAAACCGGCCAAGACGGAAATCATCGGATACGGCGGGATCAATTTTTTCCTTACTATGATTCACCAAGTACGCCGCAGGATCATCCGCGGGGTTCACCTGTCCGGAGAAACGATCGGGGAAAGCACCGGCCTGCAGGCGGAGGAAACCGACATGCCCGGCAAGCGCAGCGAATACCACGCCGCCGCGTGTGAAGGGGGGAAAATCAGGAACATCCTGTGCATCGGCGGCGGCGGGGACGTCCCGGAATGGTTGCGCGAAACGCTGGAACCGGCGGGATACCGCGTCACGGCGGTGAAAACAGGCAGGGAAGACATGGGAAAAGCCGCCCACACCCGGCCCGACCTCATCATCCTCGACCTGACGTTCCCCGGCACGGACGGCTTCGAGTTGTCCCGGTCCCTCGAGGAAAACGCCGCCACGGCGGACATCCCCATCATCGTCCTGGCGGCCAAAGACGTCAATATGGAAACCCGGTTGAAACTGATCGGAAGAACCGAAGGCATCCTGCAAAAAAGCTGTTTTGCGGAGGAAGATCTTCTGGCGCACATCCGGGACCTCGAAATGACCCGTCCCTTCCGGTCAGGCCTTCTGGACACGGTAAGCGGACTTTTCGGCAGGCCCTATTTCCAGATCCGCCTCGCCCAGGAAATCTGCCGGGCCGATCGCTACAAGACGATTTTCTCGATCCTGATGGCGGACTTGGACGGCTTCGACCCGTATATCCAGGCCAACGGTATGGATTGCGGCCATATCTGCATCCGGAAAATAGCCGATTTCCTGCGCAAAACCACCCGGGGTTCCGACACGATCGTGCGTTACGGCGGCGATCAATTCGCTCTCCTTCTCGCAAGCGCAACCGAGGAAGCCTCGCGCATCGTCGCCCAGCGCCTGCTCTCTTTCATGGAAAGTTACCGTTTTCCCGGCCGGGAAAAACTCGCTCAGGGGATCCTGACGGCCAGCATCGCCGTGGTTCATTACAACCGCGTAAGCCCCTGCTCGCCGGAGGAAATGATCTCGAGAACCCAGCAGCTGCTTCGGGAGGCAAAAAGATACGGGGGCGGGAACATCCGGATTTACGGGCAGCCCGCGCACGCTGCCGAAATGATGAATTCCCGGGAATGATCCGATCTCACGCGGACGTTTCCGCCCGCTCCGGCAGGGAGGAATCGACCACCGGCAGAACAACACGGCTGAAAAGGGGAAAATGGTCCGAAGGAAAACAGTTTCTCCGCTGCAGCCGGATAATCGTTGCGTCCTGCACCTGGACGGCGGGGGGAACAAAGATATAATCGAAACGGAAACGGAAGAAGTAACGCCGATATCCGTGGTAGGTCACGGTCTGAAGAGGATGCGGATATCTTTCCCGCAGGGTGTCCTTTAACGGAACCGGATTGAATCGCGGCAACCCC
>JAGVTI010000339.1 GCA_019136935.1 Deltaproteobacteria bacterium | reverse complement strand
AATTCTATGACAACCTGAGGAGCATTCAGGCCAGAAAAATATCCGAATTCGTTGATAGGAATTATCCTTTCGTTTCCCCTGACGACTCCCTGAACTACGCGGAGACCATTTTCAATAAAACAAAACGGAGGACATTGCCTGTGGTCCGGAAAGACACGTTTCTCGGCATCCTGACGCAACTGGAACTGTTGACAGTCGTCTTGAAGGATTGAAATGATCGCGGCGCTTACCGTCTTTATCCTGGCCTATATCGCCATCATGTGGGACAGAATACCGGGGGCCGTCGTGTCCATCCTGGGTGCGGCGGCGATGGTTTCAATCGGCATCCTCAGCCAGGATGATGCGGTCAGGAGGATCGACTTCAATACCCTGGCTCTTTTGTGCGGCATGATGATCGTCGTCGGCCTCCTGAGAAAAGAGGGCCTGTTCGAATATGTCGCCATCCGGGTCATCAAAATCGCCGGGGGCAAGCCCTGGTCGATTTTCGTCGCCCTGTGTCTCTTCACTGCAGTGATGTCCGCCCTGCTGGACAATGTCACGACGATCCTGATCTGCCTGCCCATTACCCTGGCCCTGGCCGATGCCTTTCGCATGAAACCGCTTCCCTTTATCATCGGCGAGATTTTTTTCTCCAACATCGGCGGTACGGCAACGCTCATCGGCGATCCGCCCAACATCCTCATCGGCAGCCGGGCCCCGTTGGGGTTCATGGATTTTATTTATCACAACGTGCCGGTCGTCCTGGTCATCGCGCTTTGTGTCCTTCTGTTTCTCAGGTTCTTCTTCCGGCGTGATTTCGGCGTGGTACGGGAGAACGCGGAAGAGATCCTGGCCGAATTCGACGAGACCCGGGCCATAAAAGACCCGCCTAGAACGAGAAGAGCCCTCCTCGTTTTCGGGTTGATCATCGCCGGGTTTGTCTGCAGCCGGCTGATCCATCTGGAGTTGGGAACCATTGCTCTCGGAGGGGCTTTCCTCATGGTCCTGGTGACAAAACCGGGAGAGATCGACGAATTTCTGAAAGAGGTCGAATGGCCGACGATCTTCTTCATTACGGGACTTTTCGTGATGGTCGGAGCCCTTGAAAAGACCGGCTTCATCAAGCTGATCGCCAACCATCTCCTGACCGTCACCGACGATGCGACGGCGATGACCCTTTTGATCCTGTGGACGTCCGCCCTTCTTTCCTCGTTTATTGAAAACGTTTCCTTCACGGCGACGATGATCTCCGTCATCAAGTCCATGGGGCCGCTGGGCGGCATGGATCTTCAGCCCCTCTGGTGGTCGCTGTCACTCGGTGTCTGCCTGGGAGGCAACGCCACCCTGATCGGGGCGGCCGCGAACATCGTGGCGGCAAGTTATGCCAGGAGAAACCAGTGCGAAATTTCCTTCTGGCGGTATTTCGCGATCGGGTTTCCCCTCATGATCGCAACCATCGTGATTGCCACGATCTACATGCTGATCGTGGATCTTTGAGGAAGGATTCGAAGCGCCCCGTCGCTTCCCCGATCCCCGTTCCGGCGGGGTCTCCTGTCATGCAGACGCGAATCGAGCCACGGAGACGGCCGCTAAAAAAAGTTTGTGCGCCCCCCTTCAGGATGTCCTGCGGAGGGGTCAGACGACCCGGTTCGATATGTCGCCGATTCCTTCAATGACGATCCTGATCCGGTCGCCTTTCTGCATCGGACCGACTCCCTGCGGGGTGCCCGTGAGGATCAGGTCCTGCGGGAAAAGCGTCATGACCGAAGAAACGAAGGAGACGATCTGCTCCACGGAGAAGATCATGTCGGAGGTGTTCGAGTCCTGGACCAGCCGGTCGTTCAGGAAGGCCCGTATCCGGAGCCGGTTCGGATCCGGCGTGTCCCGGGCCGCGACGGTTCTGCCGACGGGACAGAACGTGTCGAAAGACTTGGCCCTGCTCCACTGACCGTCCTTTCTCTGAAGGTCCCGGGCGGTGACGTCGTTTGCACAGACATAGCCGTCAATGAAGCCACGGGCGTCTTCCGTGGATACGTTCCGGCAGGTGCGGCCGATGACCACCCCGAGTTCCGCTTCATAATGGAGTTCCCGGGTCAGCGGGGGATAGACAATCTCGTCCCCGTCGTAGATCAGCGCCGACGGCGGTTTCAGAAAGATGACCGGTTCTTCCGGTACGGGCATGTCGAATTCCCGGGCGTGCTGCCGGTAATTGAGGCCGACACAGACAATTTTCGAAGGTTTGATCCGATTCATGTCAGGGGATCCTCTCTATGGATTTATAATTGATAATGCCGGGAAAAACGCTTAGTATCTCTACTAGGCCGGTCACCATATCAGAAGATGGTCCCGGCGGCCACCGGTCTTTACGCAGGGACCGGGGAAGGGATCATTTGCCGGGGCGGTGTGAGGCGGAGAGACGGGAATGAAACAGGCTTACACATGGGGAAAGGGGCAGGGGCGATGAAGCTGAAGATGGCCGTTTTCGGGAGTATCCTGATGATTCTTCTGGCAGCGGAGGCCCGGGCGGGGTTCCTGGGGGACATTCTTATCGATCTGGCGAAACCTTCCGCAAAGAGTTCCGATACCCAGACGACCGCTTCGGGGCTGAAGGAAGCCCTGACCATCGGTGCGGGCAACGCCGTCGGTCTGCTGTCGAAAACAGACGGCTATTTCGGAAACCGGATGGTCAAGATTTTACTGCCGAAGCAGATTCAGAAGGTGGCCGACGTGCTGGGAAAGATCGGTTACCAGCAGCAGGTCGACGAATTCGTCCTGAGCATGAACCGGGCGGCGGAGGCGGCGGCGCCGAAGGCGGAGGCGATTTTCGTGGATGCGGTCAGGCAGATGACCTTCGAGGATGCGATGAAAATTCTCCGGGGAAACGAGACGGCGGCCACGGAATACCTCAAGTCGAAAACCTACAACATCCTGGCCGACAGCTT
>JAGVTI010000019.1 GCA_019136935.1 Deltaproteobacteria bacterium | reverse complement strand
TGGTTGGTGAAGCTGTTGCTCATGACGAAGCTCGGATGCCCCGTCGCACAACCGAGGTTGACGAGCCTTCCTTCCGCCAGGATGAGGATGGAGCGTCCCGACTCGACGTACCACCGGTCCACCTGGGGCTTGATGTTTTCCCGCCGGCATTTCGGGTTGTCTTCAAGGTAATGCATGGCGATCTCACTGTCAAAATGCCCGATGTTGCAGACGATCGCCTCGTCTTTCATCCGTTCCATGTGCTCGCCGCGAATCACGTCGCAACAGCCCGTGGCGGTAATGAAGATGTCCGCCTCCGAAACGACCTCTTCGAGGGTCCGGACCGGATAACCCTCCATGGCGGCCTGCAGCGCGCAGATCGGATCGATCTCCGTTATGAAGACCCGCGCCCCCAGGCTCTTCATCGATTGGGCGCATCCCTTGCCCACGTCGCCGTAACCGCAGACGACGATCATCTTCCCGGCGATCATGATATCCGTCGCCCTCTTGATTCCGTCGGCCAGTGATTCCCGGCATCCGTACAGGTTGTCGAATTTCGATTTTGTAACGGAATCGTTCACATTGATGGCGGGGAAGAGCAATTCTCCGGCTGCCTCCATCTGGTAAAGGCGATGCACCCCCGTTGTCGTCTCTTCCGACACACCGCGGATCCCCCCGGCGATTTTTCGCCATTTTCCCGGATCGCGTTTCAAAGATCGCCCGAGGCGTTCCATGATGATGGCCATCTCACGATGTTCCTGGGACTCGTCCAGCAGGGCCGGATTCTTTTCCACTTTGACGCCCTGATGGATCATGAGGGTCGCATCGCCGCCGTCATCGACCACGAGATCCGGACCGGAGCCGTCGGGCCAGGTCAGGGCCTGCTCCGTGCACCACCAGTATTCTTCGAGGGTCTCTCCCTTCCAGGCGAAAACAGCTGCGCAGCCCGATGCGGCAATGGCCGCGGCGGCGTGATCCTGAGTGGAAAAAATGTTGCAGGAAGCCCAGCGAATATCGGCGCCCAGTATCTTGAGCGTCTCGATCAAAAGCGCCGTCTGAATGGTCATGTGCAGGCTGCCCATCACCTTCAATCCCTCAAGGGGTTTCTTGGGACCATATTTTTCACGGATCGCCATGAGGCCCGGCATTTCGTTTTCCGACAGGGAGATTTCCTTCCGTCCCCATTCGGCCAGGCCCATGTCGGCCACTTTATACGGTAAAGAGGTGTCCACTTCGAGGAAGTTCATCGTTTCCGCTCCTTTTATGCAGTTCTACACTCCCGGACACTTTTTTCACATCCGCTCCGTCCGGTTTTCCATTCAATCCGCTATACCGCCGCCGCCCTTTTCAGGACTTCCACCATGTCGGTCTGCTCCCATGGATAGTCTCCCAGGAAAAGGCTCCGGGGAATTTGACGGTAGATGTCCCCGTTGAGGAGGCCGAACTTTTCGATCATGCCCCGCGGGGAGAGATCGAAATACTCCTTGACGAGCAGAACCAGGTTGTTATCCGACAGAGTGCCCGTCCCAAAGGTGTTCACATAAACGGCAATGGGTCTCGCGATACCGATGGCATAGGCCAGCTGAACCGAACACTTTTTTGCGAGGCCTGCGGCGACGATATTTTTCGCCACGTAGCGTGAACCGAAGGTCGCCGAACAGTCCACCTTTTCCGGAGACTTGTTGACAATGGCGCCGCCCCCCAGCTGCGCACCGGGATAACCGCCGTAGAGCTGAACCACCAGTTTGCGCCCCGTGACACCCGAATCGGCGGAACTGCACGAATTGACGGCCTGCCATTCTCCCGTGGGATTGAAGAGGAACTCAGTTCCGTCGTCCGCCCAGTCGCCGACGCAACTCATGGCAATCTGTTTCGCCATGGGCTCGATCCCCGGACGGTCGCTTTCCTTGACGCAGCGGTAATCGATGGCGTTGGACATGAGAACGGTCGAAACCCGAACGGGCATCCCCCGGTCATTGTACTGCACGGTAATCTGGCCTTTTCCGTCAGGCGCGAAGACCGGATTGCCGCAGGTTTCGAAGCAACGCATCATCTTGCTGACCAGGACATAGGGCAGGGGCAGCAACTCCGGGGTCTCGTCGCAGGCAAATCCGTAAATGATCCCCTGATCGCCGGCACCGATTTCCTTGTACTTGCCCAGGTCCGCCCGGGTACCCTGGTTGATGTCCGGAGACTGGGGAATGATCGTGTTCAGAATCCCCATGGAATTACCGTTCAAGCCCAGGTTGGAGTCGCTGTACCCGATGGACAGAACCGTGTTTCGGACAATCTTCTCGATATCGACGTAAATACGGGTGGCGACCTCTCCCCCGACAATGCACAGGCCCTTGCCGAGAAAAACCTCCAGCCCGCAATGGGGCATGGTGTCGATCGTCATACCGGTACGAAGCTCTTCATCGATAATTTCCGCAATGATATTCGCGGCGATCATGTCGCAGACAATATCCGGATGTCCGATTTTGACGCTTTCCGATGTAATATTCATGCAGATTCTTTCCTTTCCTTTGTTATTTGATATCTCCCCCGGCCGATTGTTCGCCTCCGTTCGCCCTGTTTTTGGGTGGAACAATCCCAGCCGAAATGATCAATGTAAACGCCTCCTCGACCGTCATATCCATCTCAACGACCTCACTTTGTTTCACCATCACAAAAAAACCCGTGGTAGGGGTCAGGGCCAGTGGGACAAAGACTCCGACATAATCCTGATGCCCGCCGGCGATCCTGGAAAACACTTGTTCCGGCGAGCCGGTGACGAATCCGATACTGTACAAGCCCTTTCCCGGGTACTCGATCAGGACGACCTTTCTGAAACTGCGGCTCTTGCCGACAAAAAGGCTGTTGAAGATCTGCTTGATCGCCAAGTAAATACTCCGGACGATGGGAATCTTTCCGAAGAGGCCTTCACCGGTCGTAGCTTTTCGTGATGAGACCAGTGATCAAAATAAGCAGAACGGTAAAAATGATCCCCAACCCCGGCACGTGGAATCCCAAAAGGGCGTCCGGTTCATACCGGTCGGGAATGATCTTCAAAAGACCGTCCATGACATCGATGATGAAAAAAAGAATATAGAGGGTCAGCCCGATGGGGATGATAACGGCAAGCCCGGTAAGAAAAATATTTTTGAGTCGTTTACCCAATCGCGATCCCATTTTAGCACCCATGATTCCCTAGCAAATCGCCCCGGCAATTTCAAGGTCTATTAAAAAAAGGGCACCCCATAAACCATGCGGCATGCCCTTCATGATCGGATATGAATGATGCGAACCGGTCAGCCCGTAATCTTCTTGATCTTGTTCTCGCCGTCAAGTAGGACACAAGTCGGTTTCCAGCCCTTGGTTTCGCTCTCATCGACCATCGCATACGTCGCGATGATGATGATATCTCCCTTGGAAACCTTCCGCGCGGCCGCGCCGTTGAGACAGATGACCCCCGAACCTGCCTTGCCGGTAATCGCATAGGTTGTAAATCGCTCCCCGTTGGTGACATTGTAGATGGCAACCTTCTCGTACGGAACGATGTTGGATGCCTCCAGCAGATTCTCATCAATCGAAATGCTTCCCTCGTAATGCAGATCCGCATCCGTCACAACCGCTCTGTGGAGTTTGGATTTCATCATAAACCGTTGCATGGCAACTCACCTCTTCGACACTTAAAGTTTACCGACCTTCCGGATAGGGGATATCCAGAACCTCTCCGAACACATGGTTATCGATCAATCTCGTCTTCCCCACCTTGACGGCCAGGGCGATAAAGGTATCGACACCGACGTGCTGCGCCTCCTCAATCGTATCCACACAACTTATCTTGGCGTAGTCAATCCGGGTATGCGGATAAGATTCGATATAACGGGTCACCTCGGCAAGAACCTTCCCTGCATCGGTTTCTCCCGCTTCAAACATTTTTTTTGCCAGGAACAGGGAACGGCTGAGCGACAGGGCCGATTCACGCTCTTCCTCGCTCAGATAGACATTGCGGGAACTCATGGCCAGGCCGTCGTGTTCCCTTGTGGTCGGCATTCCGATCACGTCGATATCCATGTTCAGGTCCCGGATCATGGTCCTGATCGTTACCAGCTGCTGAAAATCCTTTTTTCCGAAAACGGTCACATGGGGTTTCACGATGTTGAAAAGCTTCGTGCAGACCGTGGCGACGCCTCGGAAGTGCCCCTGCCTGGCAGCTCCGCAGAGATTTTTCGTCACCCCTTCCACATCGACGTAAGTCTGATAGCGGGGAGGATACATGCCCTCGTTATCGGGGAAGAAAATTGCATCGACGCCGACCTCTTCCGCGAGGGTCCGATCCCGCTCAAAATCACGGGGATACTTGTCCAAGTCTTCCGCGGGACCAAACTGGGTCGGGTTGACAAAGATGCTGATCACCAGGTAGTCCCCTCTTTTACGGCCCTCCCGCATCAGATCCAGATGGCCTTCGTGGAAATACCCCATCGTCGGCACGAAGGCGATCCGTTTCCCCTGTTCACGGAGCCGATTTGCCTTATCCTGCATGTCCTTTACCGTGTTGAATATTTCCAAAATATTTCTCCTTCGGGCACAAAAAAACCTCCTCGTCACAAGACGGGAGGTAAAAACATGCAACCTTGAATCTTCCTACCTTTTCCGTCTCAGTCCGAAGCTGGATCCAAGCGGCGATTGGGCATTTACCAGATGGCCATACCTTTGTCAAGAAATTTGTTTGTGCCGCCGGCGGCACATTTTCGACACCCTCGCAAGACGCTCAAAAAACGATCCCGTTTGAATTGGAATTGGAGTGGGGCCGTAAGGACACGGGCGCCTGCGGGTTCCTGAAACGTACCGGCGTGGGATGCCCCTTCCCGTTCCACCGGACATGTATCGACCCGCCACTCCATCCCGCAATGCAGGTTCGGAACCGCAATTTGCAGGAGAGAGGATTTTATGGATTCAAGAGAAAAGAAGCTTTCGCGCCGAAACGGCATTATGCTATAAGTACAAGTAATTATAAGTCATACTTTGGGGTAAATCAGAAGGATCACCAGGCTTAACCGTCTATTGTAAGAAACGCCGGCATCGAAGAAATAAAGAAGGTTTCAAAAAAGTCTACCTGACGACTTTTATGGGATTGGATGCGGATTGATGGCCCCCCTCCCGGATGATTTCCGATAGGAT
>JAGVTI010000209.1 GCA_019136935.1 Deltaproteobacteria bacterium | reverse complement strand
GCCTACCAGAAAGGCGCCGAACACCGGCTTGAGCAGATTGGGCAGGCGCAAGCGCCGGAAGCCGTCGCGGATGAGGTAAAAAAACCGGATATGCAGCACCGCGGTGACCCCCACGATCACCGCCATCAGCGAATAGAGCGGACTCTCGACAAAGGGATTGACAATGGTGTAATCGGGAATGGGAAAGGCCGGAACCTCACCGTAATACGCGCGAGAAACCACGGTGGACAGGGCCGAGGCAACCACCAGGGCTGAAAAGGAGGACACCTCATAGGTGCCCAGAAGTACGATTTCCGCCGCGAAAAAAATACCCGCCAACGGGGCATTGAAGATGCCGGCGATCGCTCCGGCCGAACCGGCGGCAACGTAGATTTTCATCCGGCTGCCGGAAACGCGGAACCGCCGACCGAACTGCGAACCCAAGGCGCCGCCGATCTGGGCGATCGGCCCCTCCACGCCTGCCGATCCCCCCGAGCCGATCGTCAGGGCGGAGGAGATGGTTTTCAGGAAGATGGTCCGCATCCGGATCACCGCGCTTTCCAGGTTGACCCGGCGCAGGAAGGCGGGAAAACCGTAGCCATTGACCTCGCCGGGATAGGCCAGGGACAGGGGAATCAGCAGTACAGCGCCCAACATGGGTAACAGCGGCAGCAAAAAGCGACGCCAGCCGCCCTGATCGATCCCCAGGGTGGGATGAAGCCAGTCGAAGAAAAAGGCATGGACCAGATCCACGGACTCGCGAAAAACGATGATCGCCACACCCGACATCGTACCGATGCAGGCGGCAATCAGGATCATCCGCATCTGATCGGCCGGCAGCGACTTCCTGACCTTGTTGAGCATGGACACACTCCAGCAAAAACAACCTATCGAAAAGCAAGGGCGAGATGAGCTCGCCCGCGGGCTGCACATTCGGCCTTTACATCCAGCTTTCGCGCCAAGCACGACCGAAAAATATAGCATACCCGATACAGCCGGATCAAACAGGATTTCGGCAAGCGGCGGCGGCCGGGAACATGAAGCAGGGCCTTATCCGTCCTGTTCTCCTTTTTTGGCGTCAGCAGGAACCGCGCATCGCGCCGAAATCTTCACCCGGATGCGGGATGGGCACAGCCGTTATCCGTTATCGAAATGCGCCTTGCACCAGACCGTACGTTTCCAGACTTTGCGCATGCACCGGGAAGAACGGGAAGAAAGAAGAACGCTGTCCCGCTGCTCCCGGTCGCCCGGAACAGGCCTCCGCCGATCGCTTCCGGCCACAACGCGGCGAACAAACACGAAACGTTTACGATTGCATAATGCTGTCTTTTGGTTTATTGTCCTCAATTGTTTAAATGAATCCGCATTCAGAAACAGCTTCTCCAGGATTCTTGCAACCGGAAGGGTGGGCCTCTTGCAAGGGCAGTCGGATGGGAGTTTCGATCATGCACAATGCATTTTTGCGGACACCCGCAGCTGGTGCCAGTATAAATCTGTCGCCATCTTTGCACCGACATTCCAGCCGGCTTCTGCCCCACCCATCTCAATGTTCCGCGTTCCGCCAATCGCTTGCGGAACGTCGACAGCACCACGAAAACGATACAGGTTCTTCCGGAACCTCTATCTCCATGTCGTATCTGTCGTATCCGTTTCCGGCAGTCCGCTGCCGGCACCACTAACCACCGTGTAAGGAGAACGTCTTATGTCGCGAAAAATGGTCACCATTGACGGAAACCAGGCATGCACGCACGTCGCGTATGCCACCAGTGAAGTCATAACAATTTATCCCATCACGCCGTCATCTCCGATGGCGGCGGAAGCGGATGCCAAGGCCAACGCAAAACAAGAGAACATCTGGGGTTCCATCCCGGTCATCTCCCAGATGCAGTCCGAAGCCGGCGTTGCCGGTTCCATCCACGGCTCCTTGGGCGCAGGCGCGCTGTGCACCACCTTCACCGCCTCCCAGGGCCTGCTGTTGATGATCCCCAACATGTACAAAATCGCCGGTGAGCTGACCCCCACTGTGTTCCACGTCACCGCCCGCGCCATCGCCTGTCAGGGTCTGTCCATCTTCGGCGACCACGGCGACGTCATGGCTGCCCGTCAAACCGGCTGGGCCATGATGTGTTCTCAGGACGTACAGGAAGCGCAGGACTTCTCCCTGATCGCCACCCAGTCCACCCTGGCCTCCCGCATCCCGTTCCTCCACTTCTTCGACGGCTTCCGCACCTCGCACGAGGTTATGAAGATCGAGGAGTTGACCATGGACGACATGCGGGCCATGATCGATGAAGATCTGGTCATCGCCCACCGTCAGCGCGCCCTGACCCCGGACCGGCCCACCCTGGGCGGCACCGCCCAGAACCCCGACGTCTACTTCATCGGCCGTGAGACCGTCAACAAGTACTACGAGGCGATTCCCTCCATCGTGCAGGCAACGATGGACAAATTCGCCGCCCTGACCGGCCGGCAGTATCGCCTCTTCGACTATATCGGTGCTCCGGACGCCACCGACGTCATCGTCATCATGGGTTCCGGCGCCCTCACCGTGGCCTCGACCATCGAGCATCTGATCGCGCAGGAAGACCGCAAGGTGGGCATGGTCATCGTTCGTCTGTACCGTCCGTTCGATGCCGCCGCCATGGTCAACTCCCTGCCGCCCACCGTCGAGCGGATCACCGTTCTTGACCGCACCAAAGAGCCGGGTGCCAACGGCGACCCGCTGTACCTCGATGTTCGCGCCGCCATCACCGAGGCCGCCGAAAGCAACCCCACCATGTTCACCCCCGTTATCTACAACGGACGGTATGGTCTGGGCTCCGCCGAGTTCACCCCAGCCATGGTCAAGGCCGTATTCGACAACATGGCATCGTTTGCGCCGAAGAAAAAATTCTGTGTCGGCCCCAACGACGACGTCGCCTTCACCAGCCTCGACTATGATCGCTCCTTCAACATCGAGAGCACCGAC
>JAGVTI010000251.1 GCA_019136935.1 Deltaproteobacteria bacterium | reverse complement strand
TCCTGACAAACATTCTTGAAATAAGGCAAAAGTTTTTCCCAGGTTTTGATCAAGTCATCCGGGATGACGCGCACTTCGCCGATAATGGTCATGAAATTCGTATCCCCTATCCATCGGGGCACGATATGGATATGGACATGGTCGTCCACTCCCGCTCCGGCGGCCTTGCCCAGATTGATGCCGATGTTGAACCCTTCGGGATGAAGGCATTCCTGCAGCGCCTTCACCGATATATCCACCAGCTCGAAGAGTTCCAGCTTCTCTTCCGCCGAGAGATCGCTCAACTTGAAAACATGCCGGTATGGAATAACCATCAGGTGGCCGTTGATGTAGGGATAGAGGTTCATCATGACGTAAGCCGTCTTCCCCTCCATGAGGATCAAATCCTCCTGGCGCAGGGATTCCTTGCAGAAAACACAACCGTCCGGCTTTCCGGATTTCAGATAACACATTCTCCAGGGCGCATATATCGCTTTCATCGACACTCCCGTTCTTCAATGATGATTTGAAACGATCAGGCAATCTCCAGAATTTCGATCTCGATTCGATCCTTTATTTCAACAATACCCAGGGTGTTGAACGGCAGATAGCGATTGTTCGTCGCCGACCCCGGATTGAACAGGATAATCCCATCCGTTTTGGAAACAGACGGATCATGGGTATGTCCGTGAATCAAGCAATCAACCCGGCCGAAAAATCGATTTATTTTCTCTCCCAGGTTGGCCGACATCCCCCATCCCTTGACTTTGTTGATATCGTGAATGAGAGCGATCCGGAAACCGTTTATTTCCATGAGCGATTTATCCGGATATCTTTTGTGCAGTGAAATCGGGTCCATGTTCCCGCAAACGACCGCTAGTTCCTTCTCTCCGAACATGTCGAGCACCTCCGGAGAGACCACGTCGCCTGCATGAACGATTAAATCCGCATCTTTTAAATACTGAGTGATAATTTCCTCAAAATGTTCGTCGTAACCGCTCAGATGGGTATCCGAAATAACGCCCAATTTCAAAACACGACCTCCCCGCCAAGGCATGCCGATTATATCGACATGATCTGAAAAAACAAGCTTTTTATCCCTGTTTATGCTTCGATGTCCGTATTTATCCCGCCATATTCCGAATCTGTTTGACAATCTTTCTTCCTGTCTGTATTGGATAGACATCTATTTTCTGTGGGAGTCATGAGATGATTGAAAATACGCTGGATAAACTTGCGGAAAAAATACTGGGTCTCGATGAAGCTTCCCTGGCGACTCTCTGGGACAAATACAAAACGAGAATGGACAACTTCGACCGGTCCAGGGAATGGGAAAAAGCCGTCGTGATCTTCTTTATCATCAATGCCGTCAGGGCAAAAAATCATATTTTTAACGAACATATCCGGCTTGAGGAGCAGATGGCGAAATCCCCCCCCCAAAAGACCATCAAAAGTAAGAAACCCGATCTCAGAATCATAAAATAATGGATCTCCAAGAAGCCCGGGAAAGGGTCGCTTATTTAAGAAGAACGATCCGGTATCACAACGAACGTTACTATCAGTTCGACGCCCCGGAAATCACGGATGCCGAATACGACCTCCTGATGGCCGAACTGGATACGCTGGAAAAGGAGTACCCTTCCCTGCTTTCCCCGGACTCTCCAACCCAGCGGGTCGGGGTCGAACCCCTGGAAAAATTTTCCGCCGTCCGGCATCTGACACCCATGCTGAGCCTCGGGAACGCCTTCTCCGACGAAGAAATGATCCAGTTTTCCGATCGAATCCGGCGTCTGCGCGGTCTCGACGAAGCGATTTCTTTCATCGTCGAACCGAAACTGGACGGACTGGCGGTCAACCTGATTTATGAAAGGGGGATGCTTGTCCAGGCGGCTACCCGCGGTGACGGTGAAACGGGGGAAGACGTCACGCAGAACATCAAAACAATCCGGTCCCTGCCTCTGTCGATCCCGGTGCTGCAGGGCGCTCCCGTTCCGGACGTCATTGAAATCCGCGGTGAAGTGTGCATCGGAATCGAAGCCTTCCGGAAGCTCAACGCCCGTCGGATGGAAGAGGGGGAACCGCCGTTCGCCAATCCCCGCAACGCCGCCGCCGGGTCCCTGAGACAGCTCGATCCGCGCATCACCGCCAGGCGCCCCTTGATCATCTATCTGTATGCCGTCGGATACCAGGGAGGCCTTGCCTTCGGCAGCCAGGATGAAGCCCTGAAACAGCTGTCCCGCTGGGGATTTCCCGTCAATCCCTATATCGAGAAGGCCGGTGACATTTCGGCATGCATCGATTACTACCATCGCATGATGGAGATGCGGGAAACGCTTCCCTACGAAATAGACGGCATCGTGGTGAAAGTCGACTCGTTCGAAATTCAATCCCAGTTGGGCTTTGTCTCCAGAAGCCCGAGATGGGCCATCGCCTGCAAATTTCCCTCGCGTCAGGAAACGACCCTCATTGAAGACATTGTCGTCCAGGTGGGAAGAACGGGAGTCCTGACGCCGGTGGCCATCCTGAAGCCGGTTTCGGTCGGCGGGGTCATGGTCGGCCGGGCCACCCTGCACAACCTGAACGAGATCGTCAAGAAAGATATCCTGATCGGCGATACGGTAGTGGTTCAGCGGGCGGGAGATGTCATTCCCGAAGTCGTTTCCGTCCGGAAGGAAAACAGAACCGGCCGGGAAAAACCCTTTGTCATGCCTTCCCGTTGTCCCGAATGCGGCTCCGAGGTCGTCCAGCTCGAAGGAGAGGTCGCTCACCGCTGCATCGGCCTGGCCTGTCCCTCTCAGATCAAGGAACGGATCAAACACTTCGCCTCGAGAAACGGGATGGATATCGAAGGCCTGGGAGACAAACTGGTTTCGCAGATGGTCGACAAGGGCATTATCAAGGATCCCGCCGATCTTTTTCACCTGAAGCGGGAAGACTTTCTTTTGCTGGACAGATTCGGGGAAAAATCGACGGACAACCTGGTTTCCGCCAT
>JAGVTI010000093.1 GCA_019136935.1 Deltaproteobacteria bacterium | reverse complement strand
TGCGCAACAACGGCCGGAAGTACAGTTCACACTGGGTAACCAGCCCCTTGAAAAATATCGGCTCCTCCTGTCGGACCTGTCATGACCAGAGCGAACCGTGGCTTCTGGAACGGGTGAAGACGACCCAGAACAACGTCTGGCATCTGCAAAAAACGGCGGGACAATGGGTGGCCAGGGCCCACGAGGTGATCGACAAGGCCGCCTCCGTGCCGAAAACAAACCTGGCGGAACTGGAAAAAGCCCGGGAACTGGTTCGGAAAGCCCAGTGGTTCTGGGACATCGTCGCCGCGGAAAACAGTATGGGGTTTCACAATCCGGATCAGGTGTTGAATACCCTGGGACAATCCATTGACCTTGCCCACCAGGCGATAGAAACGGCCAGCCGTGCGGCGGGAACGAACTTTTGACTTTCAGCATGAAAGGAATGAAAAGATGGAAACCGAAGTAAAATATTTAAAAGATCTGGTTGATTATCAGGAAGGTTCCGTCGTCAGTCGCGAAGTCATTAGCAAACCGGCGGGAACCGTCACTGTTTTCGCCTTTGATGCAGGACAGGGTTTAAGTGAGCATACGGCACCCTTCGATGCTTTTGTCCAGGTCATCGACGGCGAGGTCGAGATCCGGATATCGGGGGAACCCCATCACCTGAAAGCGGGGGAAATGATCATCATGCCTGCCGGGGAACCCCATGCCCTGAAGGCCACCGGCCGGTTCAAGATGCTCCTGGTGATGATCCGGGGATAATCGTTATTCGCCGTTGAAAACATGGAAGCCCTGCCCGATTGCCGGTTTATCCTTTTCCCCGGAATGATGCCCGTGTGCGTCAATCCCCCCGCTACGCCGCGGATCACCCGCCTCAAAGTGTGATCCCGCGTTGCCCGTTATGATCACTCCGGTAATTGGGAAGGCCCTTCCAAAGAGCGCCGGCGACGGAAAAGCCCTCCCATAATGCCATTCCGAGGCGTCAGCCGAAAAATTTCTTCCTCTTAAAAAAACTGTTGTTATTGGATTCTTCGCTCTGCCCAGAATGACCTCGAATGCAAATCGGGTATTACGACACCGTCTCCGAGTCCGGCATGACGTTTTGAATATTTGCCTGCCGATGTAATATTGCGCCGGAAAAGCAGGTATGCTAGATTCTGTCCGGCTTGAAGCCCCTTAACTGATTACAGGAGATGCAAATATGGATATCGGGGAAATCATTCAAAAAGCCGGATCCGAGGGCCGGTCATCTTTGACCGAAGCGGAATCCAAACAGGTCCTGGAAGCATACGGTGTGCCGGTTGTGACAGAAACCGTCGTATCGACATACCTGGATGCTGTCGAACAGGCGAAAAAATTTGGATTCCCCGTCGTGGTCAAGGGCCTTGGTTCCCGCATCACCCATAAAACGGAACGGGGTCTTGTCTACACGAAGATCGCCAATGAAAAAGACCTGTCGGAAGCTCTCCAGGCGATCCAAAACGCCGCGGGCGACGACCTGGAAGGCTATCTCGTTCAGCCCCAGATCGAGGGCAACCGGGAATTCGTCGCCGGCCTGTTCCGGGACGATCAATTCGGCCCCGTCGTCATGTTCGGCCTCGGCGGGATTTTTACGGAAGCCCTGCAGGATGTCGTCTTCCGGATGGCCCCGGTCACCAGGGCGGAGGCCCTGCACGCGATCGGAGAAATAAAGGGACAGCCTTTACTGGGCGCCTTTCGAGGTCAGAAGGAGGTTGATCGCGAAGCGGTTGTCCTGGTCATGGCGGGTTTGTCCCGGTTGGCCGCCGATTTTCCGGAAATTCGGGAGGTCGATGTCAATCCCCTGATTGCCGATGCTGAAGGTTGCCTGACGGCGGTCGACGCCCTGATCACGTTAGGGAACACCGATCAGGTGGTTCTCCGGAGACCGCCCGTCGAACCGCGGGCGATTTACGAACTGTTTCATCCCCGCTCGGTTGCTTTTGTCGGCGCCTCCGCCACCTTCGGGAAATGGGGGCACATGCTCTTCACCAATGTAGCCGGCGGCGGCTACCAGGGTGACATTTACCTGGTCAATGCCAGGGGCGGGAAAATTGCGGGACGGCCCGTCTACAAAAGTGTCACGGAGATCCCGGGACCGGTCGATCTGGGCATCGTCACCCTTCCTGCGGATGCGGTGGCCTCGATTATTCCCGATTTTCAGAAGAAGGGCATCCGAAAGATGCTTCTCATCACTTCGGGCTTCAGCGAAACCGGCAGCGAAGGGCGCCGCCGGGAGGAGGATCTGGTCAGGTTGGCCCGGGATGCAGGCATCCTGATTCTCGGCCCCAATACGATGGGCATCGTCAATCCCCACATCCACTTCTACTGCACCGGTTCTCACATCCAACCCAAGCCGGGAACCACGGCCCTGCTGGCCCAATCGGGGAATCTCGGCACGCAACTGCTCGCGTTTGCCGACGACGAAGGAATCGGCATCCGGGCGTTCTGCGGTTCGGGAAACGAAGCCATGGTGACCATCGAGGATTATCTGGAAGGATTCATCGCCGATGACCGGACGGAAACGGTCCTGATGTACCTGGAAAGCATCAAGGACGGCCGCCGTTTTTTTGAAACAGCCAAGCGCCTCTGCCGGAGGAAACCCGTCGCGGTACTCAAGGGCGGGCGGACCGAGTCGGGTAACCGCGCCGCGGCCAGTCACACCGGCGCCATGGCGTCGAACATGAAGGTCTTCGATGCGGCCTGTCACCAGGCAGGGATGGTCGTCGTCGAGCATCCCATGGAGCTGCTCGATCTGTCGGCCGCGTTTTCATCCCTGCCTCTTCCGCAGGGGAACCGGGTCGCGGCGCTCACGATCGGCGGCGGCTGGGGCGTCGTCATGGCCGATCTATGTGAAAAGCAGGGCCTGAAGGTGCCCCAGCTATCCCCGGAGTTGATCGCGAAAATCGACCGCATCCTTCCACCTTACTGGAGCCGCTCCAACCCCATCGACCTGGTGGCGGAATTCGATCCCGCCATT
>JAGVTI010000133.1 GCA_019136935.1 Deltaproteobacteria bacterium | reverse complement strand
GCATTTCGAGGAAACGGGGGATGTGGACTTTGCCTATGAAATTCCCAACCTGGCCCGCTACCGGTCCAATTTTTTCATGCAGAATAACGGCATCGCCGCCGTGTTCAGGGAAATCCCCAGCAACATCCTCACTGTGGCGGAGCTGGGACTGCCCTCGGTTGTCGCGAAGCTGGCCTCCCTGCCCAGAGGGCTGGTCCTGGTCACGGGTCCCACGGGGAGCGGAAAATCGACCACCCTGGCCGCCATCATCGACGAAGCCAACCGCATGCGGAAAGATCACATCATCACGATCGAAGATCCCATCGAATTCGTGCACAAAAGCAAGAACTGCATCATCAACCAGCGGGAAGTCGGCCTTCACACGCAAACGTTTTCCACGGCGCTCAGGGGCGCCCTTCGTGAAGATCCCGACATCATCCTGGTCGGTGAAATGCGCGATCTGGAAACCGTCTCCCTGGCCGTCGAGGCGGCGTCCACCGGGCATCTCGTTTTGGCGACCCTCCATACGACCAGCGCCGCACGGACCATCGACCGGATCATCGAGGTCTTTCCGGCGGACGAACAGATGCAGATCCGTTCCAACCTTGCCGACGGTATCCGCGCCGTCATTTCACAGGTCCTCTTCAAACGGATCGACCGAAAGGCCCGGTGCGCCGCGCCGGAAATCATGATCGCCACGCCGGCGGTACGCAACCTGATCCGGGAATCGAAGACCTTCCAGATTCCCTCCATGATGCAGGCCGGCAAAAAATACGGTATGCAACTCCTGGACGACGCGATCTTCGACCTCCTGAACAGGGGATGGATCAGTGGCGACGAAGCCTACATGAAGGCCAACGACAAGGGACGCTTCCGCTCGTATCTGAAGAACCCCCCGACGGATTTTACGGAAGCTTGAGCAACCCCTGCTCCCATCGCAAGGGGAAAAGACCGGTTCGTCTTTTGGTCCGGATACGTTTCAGTTGAAAGAATAATGACTTGACCCAAGGAGGTGCATCGATGAGAAAACAGGAAATCGACTATCTCTTGACCCAGATGCTCGACTCCCACGACAACATATCGGATTTGAACATCACCGTCGGCAAACCCCTGCAGGTGGAAAGCGCCGGCCGGCTCCTGCCCGTCGAAACGTCGCCCGCCTTTCCCCAATTGACGCCGTTCCAGACGGAGGTTTTCGCCCTGAACCTGATCGGCCATGACCGGCGCCTGACCGAACACCTGGTCAGCCACGGCTCCTGCGACCTGTCCTACGAACTTCCCGGCAAGGCCCGTTTCCGGGTCAATGTCTTTTCACAGCGGGGTAATTTTTCCATCGTCATGAGGAAAATGGAGTCCAGAATTCCGACCATCCAGGATTTCAATCTTCCCGAGGCTTTTGACCGGATCGCGAAGGAAAAAAACGGCATCGTCCTGGTCACCGGCGCAACGGGCAGCGGCAAAACCACTTCCCTGGCCGCCGTGCTGAATGAAATCAACGACTCACAGTCGATTCATATCGTGACGTTGGAAGATCCGGTCGAGTTTTCTCATCCTCACCGGATGGCCACGTTCAACCAGCGGGAGCTGGGCACCGACTTCGACACGTACCCCAACGGCCTGCGGGCGGCGCTGCGCCAGGCGCCGAAAGTCATCCTCGTCGGCGAAATGCGGGACCGGGAAACGGTGGAAATCGGCCTGGCGGCCGCCGAAACAGGGCATCTCGTCCTGACCACCCTGCATACGGTGGACGCGGGTTCGACCATCAACCGTATCCTCGGCATGTTCTCCACGGAAGAGGAAAACCAGATCCGGGTCCGCCTGGCGGACACGCTGCGCTGGATCGTCTGCCAAAGGCTTCTTCCCAAAGTCGGGGGGGGGCGGGTCGCCGCTTTCGAAGCGTTGAGCACCGGTCTTCGCGTCAAGGACGCCATTCTCAACGGCGAATCGGAGGGCAAAACTTTTCGCGACATCATGGAAGCAGGCAGGGCCTTCGGTATGATCACTTTCGATCAATATATCGTTGAACTGTATTCGGAAGGCCTCATCACGGAAGAAACGGCAAAGGCCTACGCATCGAACCGGTCCATCGTCGGCCGCGGTATCGACGCCGTGAAGAGTTCCAAGGGGGAAAAGACCACGTCCTTGGGCAAACTGCAGGTAGACAGTCAATACGGAAAATCGAAGGGATGGTAATATGGCGGAGACAAAGAACCTGTCGGACGACTTCTTATGGTTTGAATACGACGATTCGGGAAAACCGTTTGACTTTATCGGTACGGATACGGAAACCGCTTTGATCTGCGTAACCGACGAAACGCTCCGTAATCAAATCACCGAAGATCTGAAAAATCGGGATTTCTACAGCACCGAAGCCAAAACGGTCAAGGAAGCGCTGAAAAAAATGCGTTTTCACACCTATACACTCATGGTAATCGACGAAAATTTCGATACGGCCGACCCGGGGCGCAACGATTTGATCCGCTACCTGGCCAACATCCCCATGTCGGACAGGAGGCGCATGTTCGTCACCCTGATCAGCCGGCATATCCGCAGCCTGGACAGGATGGCCGCCTTGGACCGAAGCGTGAACATGATCATCAACGTTTCGAGTATGAAGGATTTCATCACCCTCGTCACCAACGGCATGGCGGAAAACGAGGGATTCTACTACACTTTCGCGGAGATCATGAAGACGGCGGGAAAAGTATGAAAAGGCGGGGTCAGGTCAAATCGGCCCTGGAAATCATGGCCGTCGCGATATCCTCCCGCCCGATAGCCGTGCAGGATGCGGCCAGATGCATGTAATAGAAAGGATTTCCAGGGTCGGCCGCAATCGCCAGCTGGAAATACTCTATGGCCAGTTCATGACGGCCCGCCCGAGCCAGGCTGTTGCCGAACCGGTTATAAAACACCCCTTCCGATGCATGATCGAGGCTCACCGCTTTTTTCAGCAGGTCCTGTCCTTCCCCAATGCGTCCTTCACCCAGCAGAAGATCCGCCA
>JAGVTI010000081.1 GCA_019136935.1 Deltaproteobacteria bacterium | reverse complement strand
TGATGAAATCGCCCGGATCTTCGACCAGATTGCCAAGGTCGAGAAATTTCACGAGTCCCGTTACCGCGCCTTGATCAAAAACATTACCAATGACGAAGTGTTCACGAAAAAAACGCCGGTGAAGTGGCACTGCCTCAACTGCGGCTATGTGTACGAGGGGCAGAGCGCGCCGAAAAAATGTCCGGCGTGCCAGCACCCGCAGGCCTATTTCGAAGTCCTGGCCGAGAATTTCTAGTCAAGTCAAAGAGCCTTCCGGAGATCCGTTCGTTCGTTGGATCATTCGGAAGGCTCTTTTCATTCCAAAGATTCCTTCCACGCCTTGATATCCCGAAGGGCCCGCTCCGCATAGCGCATCCCCCGGTATCTCCGGGCCACTTTTCGGTTTTCCAGCGGTGTGAACAAACCGAAATTCACATTCATGGGCTGAAAAGAGGGTTGGCCGGACCGCGTGATGTAATGGATCAGGGCACCCAGCGCCGTCGTCGGGGGAGGAGGGGAGGGTTCTTTCCCCCCAAGGGAAGCGGATACGAAGATTCCGGCCAGGAGACCCGAAGCCGCCGATTCGACATAACCCTCCACGCCGGTGATCTGTCCCGCGAAAAAGATGCGCTTGTCCGATTGAAGGCGGAAACGGCTGTCCAGGATGTGGGGAGAATGAAGATAAGTGTTGCGATGAACGCTTCCGTAGCGGACGAATTCCGCGTTCTCCAGTCCGGGAATCGTCCTGAAAATCCGGCGCTGTTCGGGATAGGTCATCTTGGTTTGAAATCCGACAAGATTGAACAGGGTTCCTTCGGCATTTTCCCGCCGTAACTGGACCACCGCGTAAGGGGCTTCTCCCGTTTTTGGATCGGTCAGCCCGACCGGTTTCATGGGCCCGAACAGAAGCGTGTTTTCGCCTCTTGCCGCCATGATCTCAATGGGCAGGCAACCCTCAAAACAGGCCATGTCCTCGAAGGATTTCAGAGGAACCGTTTCCGCCGACAGGAGATCTTCACGAAACTTCCGGTACGACTCCTCCGTCAGCGGACAGTTCAGGTAATCTCCTGAACCGTGGCCGTAGCGGGATGCGTAAAAAACTTTATCAGCCCCGATCGTTTCTCCGTCGACAATGGGTGAGATGGCATCGTAGAAATAGAGACGGCCGCTTCCCGTGACCTCGGCAATTTCACGGGAAAGCGCCTCCGACGTCAGGGGCCCCGAGGCCACGATGACCGTTCTCCCTGCCGGAATGGACACCTTCTCCTCGCGGATCAATGTGAATTCAGGCCGTGAGGCGAGGTTTTCTTCGATGAACTGCGAGAATTTCAACCTGTCCACAGCAAGGGCGCTCCCGGCGGGAACCCGCGTGGCGTCAGCCGCCCTCATGATGAGGGAGTTGTGGAGCCGCATCTCTTCTTTCAACAGACCGACCGCATTTTCAACTTGATTGGACCGCAACGAATTGCTGCAGACCAGTTCTCCCAGGCAAGGCGTTTTATGGGCCGGGGAAAACCGCCGGGGCTTCATCTCGTAAAGGGTAACCCGGTGTCCCCGCGATAGGAGCTGCCAGGCCGCCTCGCACCCGGCAAGCCCCCCGCCGATGATGATGACGGGATCTTCCCCGTCAGGGGACGATTGAGAAATCGGCATGGATCAATCGGTTTTCGGTTTCGCCGCCAGGGCCGCACTCTTTTTCATGTTGACGATAGTCTTGCATTCCGGATAACCGGAACAACCCAGGAATTTACCGAACCGGCCGGAACGGATGATCATCGGTTTGCCGCAATTCGGGCAGACGACATCGGGGGCGACTTCCACGGGTTCGTCTTTCCCGACCGCGCCGCCGCTTCCCCTGATCTTCACGATATGGTCGCAGGCGGGATAACCCGAGCATCCCCAGAAGGAGCCGAACCGGCCGCGTTTCTTGACCATCTTGGCACCGCATTTTTCGCAGACCATTTCTTCGTCGTCGGTGACGGGCGTTACCTTGATCTGGCCGTTTTCATCGACGGTGAAGTTGAGGATGTTCTTACATTCGGGATAGGCGGGGCAGCCGAGAAACGGACCGAATTTCCCGCTCTTGACGACCATTTTCCGGCCGCAGAGGTTGCAGGCGATGTCGGTTTCCTTCGGTTTTTCCTTCTCCCTGCCGGCCAGGTTGCTTGTGTTTTTGCATTCCGGGTAACCCGAGCAGGCGAGAAACATGCCGTTTTTCCCCCATTTCTTGACCATCGGCTTGCCGCACTTTTCGCATACCAAGTCGGTCGGTTCGGCCTCTTTTTTGACGTTTCTCATGTGCGTTTTCGCCTCATTCAATTCCCCTTTGAACGAATCGTAAAAATTTTTGAGCGCCGCAAGACGATTCTGCGTTCCCTCCTCAATCTGGTCCAACTGGGTCTCCAGGGATGCCGTAAATTCAATGTTGAGAATGCGCGGAAAATTTTTCACCAGCAGTTCCGTGATGAGCATGCCCAGTTCCGTGGGGTGAAATTTTCCTTCCTGCATCGTGACGTAATCTCTTTCCTGGATCGTCGAGAGAATCGTTGCATAGGTACTGGGCCTGCCGATACCGTTTTCTTCCAGTTCCCGGACCAGGGACGCCTCGGAAAACCGCGGCGGCGGCTGTGTGAATTTCTGTTCGGGTCTGAGGGTCTGGAGATGCAGGCATTCGCCCTCCGTAACCAGGGGCAGCGTCTTTTCATTCAAGCCATTTTCATCTTCGGCGCTTTCCTCTTTCTTCTCCGAGTAAAGAATCGAAAAGCCCGGGAAGATCATGGTCGAACCCTGGGCGCGGAACATGCAATTATGGGCGGCGATATCGATCGTGGTCTGAGCGGAAACGACCGGATTCATCTGGGAGGCGACGAAACGGTTCCAGATGAGTTGATACAGCTTGAACTGGTCGTCCGTCAGGTGTGGACGGATATCCTGGGGGCGGTACGCCATCGATGACGGCCGGATGGCTTCATGGGCATCCTGAGCCCGGTCCGATGTTTTGA
>JAGVTI010000171.1 GCA_019136935.1 Deltaproteobacteria bacterium | reverse complement strand
AAGATCGTGCCGAGCCATACATATCCTTTGACTTCCCGTTGTTTTTTTGCCTTCGTGGCCTACACTGCAACTTTGATCAGCATGCCGGGGGCGCAATGACAGGATCTGCCCGGCCGTCGGGATTGTCCGTCCGCCGCGGACCCGGATGCTTGATTAACGTTTCGCCTCGATCACCATGTGAAGAGGGGTTTCGGAGGTTTTCCGGATGCGGGTAAAACCTCCCGCCCGAAGAACGTCAGCCAGGCGCGACAGGCCCGCCTGGGCGCCGAGGGCGTCTTCCTCTCCCTGGTTGATGGCTCCGGGAACGCAGATCATTGTGGAAAAACTGTAGCACATTCGCCCGGCGGATTGATTCCCCGTGCGCATCAAAACCCCAAAAGGAGGATTCGGGAAAGGCACGGGCCATCAGCAGCGTCGAAGCACCGTGGCCGCAGCCGATGTCGGCGATGTTTCCTCCCCGGAACAGTTTTTCCAGGACATTTTCCAGGGATGGCAGCCAGGACGGAACCATGAAGTTTTCATAAACATGGCCGAAAAAACGTTCCGTGCCATAAAAAAGCTCCGCATCGTGCTCGTGCCATCCGACGCCCTGGTCGTGGCGGAAAGCAGCGGAAACGAGGGGTTCATCCCTGTAAAGGGCGGCAATGGCCGGGTATGCGCTTGCCAGAAAGAAGGGACTGGCCGGATCGGCCAGTAAGGCAGCCTGTTCCGGTGTCATCGAAAAGCGTTCTGTTGACGGATCGTAGGTGAGATATTCCGATGCGGCCATCGCCGCCAGCCATTCCCGTACCATGCGTTCCTTCGTTCCGGTTATTTCGGCCAGTGTCCGGGATGACAGGGGACCTTTTTCCGCGACGGCGGCGAAGAGACCCAGGCGGTCCCCGATAATCACGAGGACGCCGCTGGAAGCGGCGCCCATGTCGGCAACGGCTTTGGTTGCCAGTTCGTTTAATTTTTTTTCGTCAATCGTCATTTCCCGGTGCCTCGATGGGGGTTCGATGTTCTTCTTCATCGGCGAATGGGTTTTCCCGGCGGGGAAGGAAACCATGCCGTCGGCGGTCATTTTTTATGGGGGAAAACCAGGGATCCGCCGAGGTAGCCGATGGTGATGACAAGGGGCCAGAATGACAGGACCAGCAAAAGGTAGAGCATCGTTACAAGCCGGAAGGGGTGGAGGATGTCCGTGACCTGGATTCTTAAATAGAGTGCCGCCGTGGATAAAACCAACAGCAGGGAAGACAGGAGGACTTTTTTGGAAACGGCCGGCATCAGCTGGGCCAGGTAATTGAGCCACCAGGTGAAGAATCCCGTCATCATCGCTCCCGGGAGCGTGAGAAGACCGGCGTAGAGGCACAGCAGCGAGGTGTCGTGAAAAACGGTCCGGCCCGTCATAAGAGAAAGCACATCGCAGACGAGAACGGACAGGAAAAAAACGACGGGGAAATGGACCGCAACCGGATGAGGATGGCGGCGGAGGATGGGGAACCGATCCAACAGACGGGACAGGGGCGCCGGCAGGGGGAGTGCGTCGTGCCCCTCCCGCTCTTTCAGGATGCCGACCATGGGGTAGCGGCTGAAGACCTCTTCGCCGTGGGGTGCCGCGGACAGAAAATCGGTCAGGTCCCGGCCCGCCCGGTGGCGTTTCATGTGGAGTCCATCGCGCCACAGTTCACTGGTGCTGACGTCGTAAATCCGGCCCTGGTAGACGATGTAGACCGGCTTTTCTTCCCGGCCGTCATATTGTGCGATCGTTTTTTCGTCCCATAGTTTCATCGAATCGGCTCCTTGCAAACGGGATTGGGGTGGGGATGCCCTGAAAAAAGATTCGGTCCCCGGGCATCTCATTATTAAATCAATGTAAAGAACGTGCCGTTCAGTTTTCTGATCAGGGCATAAAGAGATCCTTCGTGGAGAAATTGGGATCGCTGGTCAGGTTGACCCCCAGGCGTCTCAAGCCGGCCTCGTCTCCCGAGGTCGGGATGTGCGTGATGTGGACCTCGCAGCTTTTCAGATCCTTCAACTTTTCCATGGCCAATTGCGCCGCCGTGTTGTTGATCGCACTGACGCTCAGGGCGATCAGGGCCTCTTCGAGGTCAAGACTGACGGACCTTTCATGAAGGATATTCGTTTTCAGGTTCCCGACCGCATTGGTGATGTGGGGGGGCAGCAATTTGATCTTTTCCGGAATACCGGCCAGATATTTTATGGCATGGATGATCATGCTCGATGCGGCGTGCATCAGCGAAGAATTGCTTCCGGTGATGATGGTGCCGTCTTTCAGTTCGATCGCTGCGCCGCAAAAGATGCCTTCGTTGCCCTTGTCCCGGTTCTGGGCATCCCGGGCGGCGTCATGGGCCGGCAGCACCACCCGGCGGTCCTTCGGTTCCAGGTGGAAGTCCTTGAGGAAAAGTTCCGCCCTTTGCACCGTCTCCGCGTCGGCGAAACCCATGGCGTATTCGCAGCGATAGCGGAAATAACGGCGGATCAGTTCCTGCTTCGAGGCCTCCTTTGTCACGTCGTCATCGGTAATGGCGAATCCCGCGCAGTTGACGCCCATCTCCGTGGGGGAACGGTAAAAAGACGGATCTCCCGTGATCCTTTCGAGAATCCGCTTGAGGACGGGGAAAATTTCCACGTCCCGGTTGTAGTTCACGGAGGGGATTCCATAAGCCTCCAGGTGAAAGGGATCGATCAGGTTCATATCCTTGATATCCGCCGTCGCCGCTTCATAGGCCACGTTGACGGGGTGTTTCAGGGGCAGGTTCCAGATGGGGAATGTTTCGAACTTGGCGTATCCCGAACGGATTCCCCTTTTGTGATCGTGGTACAGCTGGGAGAGGCAGGTCGCCAGTTTCCCGCTTCCCGGGCCGGGTCCGGTGACGATGACCAGGGGCTTGTCCGTTTCGATGTAATCGTTGGCCCCATAGCCTTCATCGCTGACGATCAAATCGACCTGGGTAGGATGAACAGCGTGGCGGCCGGTTGTTGATCGAAGCGGGTGATGATGACCCCCAGGATGTCGATTCCCCAGGAACGCAGTTCGTCGATCAGCTTCAAGGCGTCCGAATCATAGGTGATCCCGAAGTCGGCCCGGATTTTTTTCCGTTCGATATCGCCGGCGTAGATGCAGAGCAGAATATTCGCCTGATCTTTCAGCTCCTTGATCAGTCTCATCTTCACGTTGGGATCGTAACCCGGGAGCACCCTGGCCGCATGATAATCGTATAGAAGTTTTCCTCCGAACTCCAGGTAGAGTTTGTTGTCGAATCGTTTTACCCGGTCCAAAATAGCGGCCGTCTGTTCTTCGATGTACCGTTCGTTGTCAAAACCTGTTTTCTGTATCATGATTGTTTTCCTGTGGAGTTATTTGAAATTCGCCTGTGTAATGGCTTTTAAGGGGGATCTGCGTATCCACGGTTCCGTATCTATAACACGGGGAAAGCAGGGATGACAAGAAATTACCGGCAT
>JAGVTI010000328.1 GCA_019136935.1 Deltaproteobacteria bacterium | reverse complement strand
CGCGTCTGATCGGCTGTTTTCCCTGGCGGATCGTCCGGAGACGATGGTGATGCTTCCCGAGGAGACGATAGCGCGGGCCATTTACCCCGTCGGTTTCTACCGGAACAAGGCCAGGACGATCATCGAGATCTGCCGGGACCTGATCGAGCGTTTCCATTCCCGGGTTCCCGATACGATCGATGAACTGCTGACGTTGAAAGGGGTGGGCCGGAAAACGGCGAACCTCGTTGTCACTTTGGGTTACGGCAAAGAGGGAATTTGCGTCGATACCCATGTGCACCGGATTTCGAACCGGCTGGGGTATGTTTCGACCCGAACGCCCGATGAAACGGAATTTGCCCTGAGAAAGAAACTTCCCGGGAAATACTGGATCCGTTACAACACGCTGCTCGTGGCATTCGGCAGGGCCGTCTGCCGTCCCGTCTCGCCTCTTTGCAGCCGATGTGTCGTATTCGAGCTCTGCGACCGGACGGGAGTCCGGCAAAGCCGCTAGGTGCGGCCGGATCAAAAAACAGCCTTAAGGCTGGTACGGGATATAAGGGGGTTATGATGAGAAAACCATTTATCGCCGGCAACTGGAAAATGCACAAGACCGTTGCCGAAGCCGTGGATTTTGCAAAACGGCTGCGGGAGGCGGCGGCCCGCTTGACCGATCGGGATGTTCTGATCGCACCGCCTTTCACGGCATTGTACGCCGTGGCGGAGGTGCTCAAGGGTAGCGGGATTCACGTTGCGGCCCAGAATCTGCACGAATCGCGTCAGGGGGCCTTCACCGGGGAAGTCTCCGGGCCCATGATCGCCGAGGCGGGTTGTGACTACGTCCTTGTCGGCCATTCGGAACGCCGGACCCTTTTCGGGGAAGACGATGCCCTGATCGCCCGGAAAATCGAAGCGGCTCTGGAATGCGGCCTGAAAGTCATTTTCTGCATCGGGGAAACCCTGCAGGAGAGGGAAGCGGGTTTGACGGCCGGTGTTGTGGAAAGACAGATCAAAGAAGGGTTGAAGGCGCTCCGGAACGATGATATAAAACAACTCGTTATCGCCTATGAACCCGTCTGGGCAATCGGGACGGGCAAGACGGCGACACCCGGCCAGGCTGAAGAGGTCCACGCCGTCATTCGGACCCTGGCAGGCCGTCTCTTCGGTGAGGCGGCGGCCGATTCCCTGCCGATCCTTTACGGCGGGAGTGTGAAGCCGGACAACATGGCCGAACTGATGGCGGAGAAAAATGTGGATGGCGGCCTGATCGGCGGGGCGAGCCTGGATTTCGACTCTTTCTTCCGCATGGTGATGTTCGATAGGAAAGATTAAACAGGGGTGCTGGATAATGAGATCTTTATTGATTTTTTTACATGTGTTGGTCTGTTTCGTCCTGATTCTGGTCGTCCTGCTCCAGGCGGGCAGGGGCGCCAGCATGGGAGCCGTCTTCGGTGGAGCCAGCCAGACGATTTTCGGCGCCAGCGGCGCGGGAACCTTTCTGGGGAAAATGACGACGGTTGTCGCCGTCATCTTCATGCTGACGACGTTGGGCCTGTCCTATTTCAGTTCCGAGAAGGCGGCGTCGGTCGTGAAGGGCTACGTGCCGCCGGCCGCGGCGGAAAGGACCGTGCCGAAACAGGCTCCGGCTCCGGCGCCTGCAGCCGCCCCTGTCACTCCGGCCGCCCCGGTAGCACCTGCTGCCCCGGCGGGAACGGGAAAGTAGCCCGGGATTTAAAAAGGGTGGAATAACGATTTGATTTCGTATTGACAAAGAATCGCTCAAAATGTAGAGTGCCCGAGAATTGCAAGGGCTGGACCGTTCTTTGTCGAGGCCTTGAAAATCGATCTTTAACGGATGCCGAAGTGGTGGAACTTGGTAGACACGCTATCTTGAGGGGGTAGTGGGCCACGCCCGTCCGGGTTCAAGTCCCGGCTTCGGCACCATTTTTATGAAATTTTACTTAGTGATAATGGGGATTTAGAATTCAGCTCTAAATCCCCATCGTCATTTGGGTCCACTTTTAAGAATTCGACGCCTGGCCGACAGTTTTTTCCGACCCATCGCCATCCCACCCCCTCTTTCGCTGCCGTTTCAAAAATCTTATGCGTATTGCAATATGAAGCAAGGCGTGTATAATCGGCCTATCTTGTCCCAAGACAACAACTTCAAACGGGGGGAATCATGATCTTGAAATTTCCAGCCTTAAATCTATCGGTCAAATCAGACCATTAAACCTGGCTGTCTGGCAGGGAAGAGCGTCCAATACGGTGCAACCGCAAAAAATGCGTTATTGCTGTTGTAATTACCTTTACGTCATTCCGTGCAAGCATAGCTCGACACGGAATCCAGTATTGTTAGTGAGTTATAGATACCGGTTTTCGCCAGTATGACGATTATAATGTGGATTCCTGGCAATTGCGACACAGCCTCCTGATCCAGCATTCAGTGAATATATCCTTGGGTTCCATCTTTTGTAAGTAATAACACCCAGCGAAAGGTCATCTCTTTGAATGTACTGTCATTGCACTGTCTGTTTAGAAGCATCATGCGGGATAGAGTATTGATTTCTTGATCTCTCACGGAAAGGAAATTTGATCGGAATACATCATGGGAAAACAAAAATATGCACATTCAGTAGCGGGTAAACCCTGCCGGGACTGGCATCGTTTGGAAGATCACCTGCACGAAACGGCTAAACTATCCGATGCGTTTGCCGCAGAATTCGGTGCCGGCGAGTGGGGGTATCTTGCCGGATTGTGGCATGATCTGGGGAAATCCTCAAATCAATTCCAGGAGATGCTTCGCTTAGCTAATGAGGATAATGGCAAAAAAATGTCCGTCAATCATTCTACGGCCGGTGCGCTTTGGGCGATTGAAAAGTTCGGTTTGGCCGGGAGAATCTTTGCCTATCTAATAGATGGGTATCATGCCGTCCTCTGTGATTGTGTGGAAGTTGGCTGTACCGGTGATGTCGACAGAACTGTGTGTGACTTTACCGATTGGGGGGCAACTGTTGAAA
>JAGVTI010000064.1 GCA_019136935.1 Deltaproteobacteria bacterium | reverse complement strand
GCAGGCCCTCTTCGGACAGCCTGATCACCTGGACATTGTATCCCGACCAATTTTTCCCTTGCCAGACGGCCCTCTCGGCGATGATCTGCATTTTGGGTTGAAAATCCGGGTCCATGAAATAAAGGGATACCCCCTGGATCACACCCGTTTTCGGGTTGTACAGATTAAAATTGTAGATACTGGACTTCCCGCGGTACCAGATCTGTTCCTGCTTGAAACTGCCCCTGGCCTCCTGTTTTTTGATTTCGACGTACTTGATATGATCCGCTTTCCGGTTGGCCAACGGCGTGACCCATTCGCTGAAGAAGAAAAGCCCCACGCTGATGACACAGGCGGCGAGAAAAATCGGCAGGGCAATGCGGTATAAACTGATGCCGTTGGCTTTCATGGCGGTGATTTCACTGTTTCGGGAAAGGGTGCTGAGGGCGATCAGGGTGGCGATCAGGACCGCCGCCGGCAGGGTCAGCGAGACAATCATGGGAATCTGATAAACGATGAAGGAAAACATCTGACTGACCGAGGCGTGGTTGCTGATGAAAAGTTTCAGCCGTTCAAAAAAATCGATGATGATGAACAGCGAAATGAAAAGGCATAAAATCATGACCAGGAACCGGGAAAATTCCTTCAGGATATACCGGTCGAGGATTTTTATCGGCATGGCTCTTCGTTAACCTCCTTGGAGAAGGGGGAGAAGTGATTCGGGATGGACGGGAAGCGGCTTGACATGGCGTTGCGTCTAATTTCTCCCGGTATGAGGAATGAAGGACGACAGGCGTTTCTCCCGCGCGGATTTGATAAACAGGAAACCTCCCGCGGAAAGAAAAACGAGCGTTGTTCCGGCCGCGCCGATGATGGGCGGGAGCTTGCCCATTTCAACCAGGGAATCGCTTCCCAACTGCAGCAGGTAGTAGACCAGGATAACAAGGAGGCCGACGACGAAGCCGCGGGCTTTGGCCGAGCGCTGTGGACGAATGGCCAAGGGCAGGCCCATTAGTCCGAAGATGAGGCAGGAAAAGGGAACCGTGATTTTCCCGTAGAGTTCCGTCATCAGTTCCCGCGCGGCTTTTTTCTTCAGTCCGCTTTTTTTCAGTTCCGCCGCGAGTTCTCCGAAGGTCATTTCCCGGCTGGCCTTCTTTGCCGGGCCGGCCAGGTTCGAACCGATGGCCAGGTTGATGTCGTAGGTCTTGAAAATCATCTGGCGGTAGCTGGCGCGGCGAATATCCGTATTCGACGAAATGCCCTTTTCCAGTCGCAGGTTCAACGAGCGGTTCTGCGGATCGGAAACGAGGTAGGCTTTCCTGGCAAAGATGGTTGCGGGCTCCTGGCCCGGTCTGCGGTCGGAGATGATAACCCCCTCCAGGTAATCCCCGCTCTGGGGGATCTTGTCGGCGTAGATCAGAATGCCCTGGAAATCGTCGTTGAAGGTCTTTTCCTGAATTCCGACGCTTGCCTTCTGCTGGGTGATCGCGAAGAGAAGACTTTTGGTCGCCGTGTTCCCCATGGGGACGAGCAAAAAAGACATGATCGCCGTACCGGCAAAGGCGGCAAGGGAGAAAAGCAGGACAGGCATGAACAGCTGGTACAGGCTGATTCCGGACGATTTCATCACGGTGATTTCGTTATCGTTGGAAAGACGGCCCACGCCGATCAGGATGGCGATCAAAAGAGCGATCGGGATCGTATAGACCAGCAGCGACGGCATCAGAAACGCGATCAACTTGAAAACGTCGATGAAACTCACCCCTTTGTTCACCATCAGATCCATCAGGCGAAGGGTCTTTCCCATCAGGAGCACAAAGGTCAAAATCAATAAAATGAGACCAAAGGGAAGGGATATCTCTTTTAAAAGGTAACGATGGATGATCTTGTTCATAATTCCGGTTCTTATCGGTCAGTAAATGGCAAAAAGCGACTATATGCGTCAACGGTTTTTTTAACAACAGGAAATTGCCGGACCGCTGATCCGGCAGCCGAGGAATGGATTGCAAAATCGGGAGAAATGTGCAAGAAAAAAACACATTGTCGGCACTCCCCAAAATGGCAAAATCGGATTTTTACGAGGCCGTCGTAACCTGGAGAAGAAAAAAGTGATCGATCTGCATACCCATTCCATTTTCAGCGACGGCGAATTGATTCCTTCGGAGCTGGTTAGAAGGGCCGTCGATAGAGGTTATCGAGCCCTGGCCATCACCGACCATGCCGATCTGTCGAATATCGATTTGATCGTGCCGCGGATGGTCAAGGTTTGCAGGCAGCTGCGGGAAGATGGCACCATCTGGGTGATACCCGGAATCGAACTGACCCACGTTCCCCCGCGTCATATCGCGGAGTTGGCCAGGGAGGGCCGGCGCCTTGGGGCCGAGATCGTCGTCGTCCATGGTGAAACCGTTGTGGAACCGGTGATGGAGGGGACGAATCTGGCGGCCGTCACGGCGGACATCGATATCCTTGCCCATCCCGGCCTGGTGACGGACGAGGTGGCCCGGTTGGCGGCTGAAAAGGGAATCTGCTTTGAAATCTCGACTCGCAAGGGCCATAGCCTGACCAACGGTCATGTCGTCGCCTGCGCCCGGAAACACGGTGTGACCCTGGTGCTCAACACCGATTCCCACGCACCGGGGGATCTCGTCACGAAGGCTTTTGCCCAACGGGTTGCCGCCGGTGCGGGACTGACCGAGAAAGAGATCCGGGGCCTGTTCCGGAACTCGAAGCGTCTCGTGAGGCGATGTAAGATGTAATTCGGCCTTGGCGGCCAAGCCGTCTCCGTTTCCCCCGGCGTAACACCATTCCGTTGGCCGGGGCGGCACACCTTCCGGCCTTTCCCCCCTTCCCTGTCATCAAACGGCATCCGCTTTCATCCGGAATGGAATTATTCAATTGACCGGCCTTGACAGGGTATGGGGGGATAACTATATTACCGACGGATTTGGCGGCCGGGCCGCAACAAATTATAAAAGAGAACGAGAATGGAAGATCTGATCGTAAAAATATTCAAGGAAAGCTGTCAT
>JAGVTI010000023.1 GCA_019136935.1 Deltaproteobacteria bacterium | reverse complement strand
AAAGCCGGACACCGCTGCATATTGCTGCTGAGAGCGGTAATATTGCGATGATAAGGTTGCTGGTTGCACATGGTGGCGATTTAAGGGCGCGTACCCTGAACCTTCTTACTCCTTTGCAGCATGCAATTTTATATCATGGAAGTTATGATAATGGTCACAAACTCCTGACGCTCGGGACTTTGTTATCCCTAGAAGAACACGCCGGAATCAAACCAAACTGGGATGATCTAAAAGAAGAGGTTAAGCAATCTCGTTCGGAGAAGAATATTATCGTTATTAAGTTTTTTGACAGATTGTCGAAAAACCCGCCGGGACCGGCGCGGTATAAGAACTTGGAAGCCATCGTTGCCGAACTGGTTTACGATACGCCTGAAGCGTTGAAGGATCGCATGAAATCCTGCGATCAATCGGTGGCTTTGGCAGCGGCCGAAACGGCAACAAGAAATCCGGACATTCTTAAAGATCCGTATAATTTATACGGGATTTCCTCCATGTTCTTTCAGCACGGGAAAAAAGACGAGGCCGTATTCTGGTTTTATGCGGCCCAACTGCGGGAACGGTACCAATGGTGTTATGAAAAAAACAATGAGCACGAACGCTTGCCCTTCCCGAGTCCGGAAATGTTTCTGGGACCGGCCATCAGTAGTTATGCCTTTCGGGACACGGTCAAGTTGCGCCGAATAATAGATCAGGTATTGGTATGGGACGCGAAAACCTCCAATCCAAAACGCACTGAAAAAAGAACGGAGACGATCGATCAGAGGATAATGCAACTCTATGCCGGATATCAGGAGTTCAAGGCGTGGTTGATTGCCGATAAAGAGAAACTGGAACAAAAGACGCGCCGGCTTGCGCCGGAGATAGAAAAAACCTTTTTCGATCCTTTATTCAGCCGCTGCCGAGATGTCCAAAAGGTTTCGGAAACAAAATCAAAAGCGACAGAACCTTATTACATCGGCAAGTAAATATCAAAAACGTCACGCCGGAGCAGGAGGTTGTGTCGCAATGTCATTCTGAGCGTTAGCCGAAGAATCTCTTCCCCTTAATATGCTGTTGTGATTCAATTCTAAAACAATTATTTTCTGGGTTACCGTATATGTCATCATGCTTTTGGGATGTGTCACACCGGCATTAAGTGCTGTGCAATTTGAACCGGCGGATGAATGACGTGTGGAAGTCTGATGGTGATTGACAAACTTATCGAAGACATGGGAAGGCTTTGGTGCGGCAGCGATTATCTCTATGGGAAAGAAAATTGTAATCTGCCGGGAAAGGCTGACGAACATTCAGGTTTAATCTTTTACAATCAATAAAATAAGGTAAGTTGCTTTTTAATTAGAATTTTTTCAGCATTTGTGTTGTTCGCCATGAATAGTCTGTTCCTTTTTTGTATCGGCCTGATTTCGATTCTGGGGCAGGTGGTGCTGCTGAGGGAATTGAACGTCGCACTCTATGGCGTGGAGCTTTTCTACATCCTGGCCCTGGGGATGTGGCTCCTCTGGAGCGCTGCCGGAACCTGGATCGGTTCCCGGATCAATACCGATTCTTCCAGGACCGTCTCCGTCCTGTTTCTCCTCTGGGCGGTTTTTCTGCTTCTGGACGTCCTCTTCATCCGCGGCAGCCGGGTCCTGTTTGCCGGGGTGCCGGGGGCGTATCTGTCCTTCCTCCAGCAATTCGGGATCGTCATCCTGGCCATGCTGCCTCCCGGCCTTCTGCTGGGCTGGCTCTTCTGGGAAAGCGCCCGGCAATTCTGCGGGAGAGGAAAAACGCTGGCCGCCGCCTATGCCGTCGAGTGCGCCGGCGGCGTGATCGGGGGCCTCTTGGCGACGGTTGTTCTCACCTGGGGCATCCGGAACCTGGCAGTCGCCCTCGTCTGCGGTATTTTTGCCCTGGTTGCGGCGGCCGTTTCGGCGGAAAGACGGCCTCGCCCGTTCCGGTTCACCGTCTTTGTCTTATCGTTCATCTGGCTTTGCCTGCTGTGGCCTGTATCAGCGATTGACCGGGGAACGACGGCCTGGAATCATCCCGACCTGCTGGAAAGCCGCGATTCGGCGTATGGCCGGGTTACCGTCACGGGGCGCTCGGGCCAGGTGGCGGTTTATGAAAATGACGTCCTTTCCTTCGAAACCGAAGGGACCGACGCCGCGGCCTTCGTCCACCCGGCCGCCCTTCAGCATCCCCGGCCCCGGTCGGTCCTGGTCCTGGGAGGAGGCCCTGAAGGGCTGGTTGCGGAATTGATCAAGCATCGCCCGGCGCAAATCACCGTCGTGGACCTGAATCCCGTCCTGGTTGGAATCGTTCTTCCCTGGCTTCCTCCGACCATCCGTGATTCCCTCCGTGATCGAACCGTCCGCCTGGTCTATGCCGATCCCCGGCAATTTCTTGCGCGAAGCGGCTCCTGCGATCTGGTTCTCGTCGGGATGCCCGAACCGGATTCGGGGCAGGCAAACCGCTTCTACACGGAGGAATTCTTCCGGCAGTGCGCGAGGCGGTTGAACCCCGGCGGGGTGATGGCCCTTCGTCTCCGGTCGGCGGAAAACTACTGGAGCCCGGCCCTGCGGGAACGCATGCTGAGTGTCCACGCCGCCCTGTCCCGTGCTTTTCCCCACGTGGTTTTTCTTCCCGGGACGACCAACGTCATCCTGGCTTCCGCGGCACCGCTGCCGAGTTCTCCCGCGATCCCGGTTGATCGCTGGCAGGAAAGGGGGTTAACGGCCTGCCTGGTATCTCCTCCCTATCTCCGCTACCTGTATACGAACGATCGTTTTTCCGAAATCAACCTGCTCCTCCGTGCAGGAGACGGGGTGCCGAATTCGGATACGCGCCCCCTATGTTACCGTTATACCCTTCTTCTGTGGCTGTCGAAATTCTTTCCGGCCCTGGGAAACGCGACGGTCCATGTCTCAACCCGAACGATCCTGCTTGCCTCGGGCCTGACGTGCCTGGGGCTGGTCCTGCTTTTCCTGCTTTCCCGCCTGAAAGAAGGTCTCAGAAGGGGGCTTCTCGTTTTTACGGCGGCCTTCATCGGCATGGTGCAGGAGACGATCCTGATCCTGTATTACCAGGTGAAGCAGGGCGTCCTGTACCGGGACATCGGACTCCTGCTCATGGCGTTCATGGCCGGGCTGGCCCTCGGCGCATTCCTGGTCAATCACTGGCTGGTCCGGGGCGGGAGCCGGGCGAAGCGGTGGCGGGGTCCCTCGATCCTGGCCGGGTTCCTTCTCCTGACTGCGGGCATCGCCGCTCTGGTCGGGGTAAGCATTCCCCTCGGCCTGACGGGGGCCGCGTTGCTCCTGGGTGCTTCCGGATTTTTCGTGGCCGCCGTCTTTGCCTATGCCAGCATTCACGGGGTCCGGGACCAGGAACACGTCATCGCTCCCCTCTACGGAGCGGACCTTTTCGGCGGCTGCCTGGCGTCGCTTCTGGCCGGGTTGGTCCTGGTGCCGCTTTTGGGCCTCGACATCACGGCCATACTGATGGTTGGCCCGGTGCTGCTGGCGTTTCTGCTGGCTTAGGGTTCCCACTCAGCGAATCCTGTTGTCATTTCGAGGAGCACGAGCGGCGAGAAATCTTGAAGATTTTATCTTCCATCTCATTGTCATTCCGAACATATACGAGGAATCTTATGCGACAGGTATTATAAAAAGCAAGGTTTCTCCCTGCGGTCGAAATGACAGGATATGGGAAAGTATAATGAAGGCAGGGCGGTTGGGCCCTGCCTTTACCGGTTAAAATTAATCACGAGTAGATGTATTCCTTGTTTGTTTTGATTTGCCCGCTCATTTCAGAAAGCTGTAGGGATTTGCCCGCATGGCCCACTGGCTGTCGGGGTCTTCGGCAGACAACCGGTCGTAGATGCCGATCAAGTTGGCCGCGTTCTTGGTCGCGATATAATCCGAGACACCCTTCATGTAGATGGCTTCCGGTGTCTGGAAGCTCTTCGGGTATTCCTCGATGATGCGACCGAAGCATGACGCCGCCTTGACCCGGTCCGGTTTGTCGAAATAGGCCTTCCCCATGCCCAGGAGCAGGGAGGGGATCAGTTCCTGGGGCCAGAAGAAGCCGAGGGTACGATAGTGCTCCGTGCCTTTTTCGTCGAGAATCAACAGGGACGGCGTCCATTTGATGCGGTACTCGACCGCCAGGTCGTGATCGACGGCGGGAATCCGGAGCGGGATGAGATTCGTGTTGACGAACTCGATGACTGCAGGTTCTGGGTACGCGACCGCGTCCATTCTTTTGCAGCCGATTCAGTTGGGGTTGAAGAAATCGAGAAAGACCAGTTTGTCCTCTTTTTTTGCCTTTTCCAACGCTTTCTCGAATGACGTGATCCAGTTGATTGACATGCCCAAACCTCCTTTCTGGAGAAAATTTGCCCAGGTTACGATTGATTCACCGCCTCCGACAGCTCGTACAAGTTAGAATTTAATGGCGATGAGACTCATGTCAACAGATCCAATTCACGATCAGGCAAATCATCGAAACAACGGGCAATGACCGGATTCCACGGGATGCCTGACGCAGACCGGTCGAGGCGGTCTTTTGTTGACTTCGGCACATTCGCAGAATATATTACTCCGGAAAGCGGACATCACAAACGCCATGCCGGACCCGATCCGTTATCCATTCAGATCCATTATCGATTTCTGATTTCTGGGGAATGACGGGATGGAATATGTTGAATTGCCGGGGTAATAAACAGGGCAGTTCGACCTTTATCAAGGTAAACCCCCAGGGGGATTTTGATGCTGACCCGGACGACCGCAAAAATTGAATTCAATCACGAATTTCAGTGCGCGCTTGATTGGATGGAGGGGACGAAGCGGCACCTGTTCATCACCGGACGGGCCGGAACGGGGAAGTCCACCCTGCTCAATTACTTCCGGCGGAACACGGGGAAGCGGGTGGCGATCCTGGCCCCGACGGGGGTGGCGGCGGTCAACGTCGGGGGCCAGACGATCCACTCCTTCTGCGGCTTCAAGCCGGACGTGACGCTCCAGGCCATCCGCCGGAAGCGGAAAAAAAGCGACCAGAGCATCTATCAAAAGTTCGACACGATCGTCATCGACGAGGTGTCCATGGTCCGGGCGGACCTGCTGGACTGCGTGGACCGATTTCTCCGCCTGAACGGCCCCGACGAGCACGAGCCGTTCGGCGGCGTCCAGATGATTTTCATCGGCGATCTCTACCAGCTTCCCCCGGTGCTGGCAGGAAAGGAAAAAGACGTCTTCCGCCTGTGTTACCGGACGCCCTACTTCTTCAGCGCCGCCGTCTTCGGCGAACTGGACCTGACTTTCGTGGAACTGGAGAAGGTCTATCGCCAGCATGACGAGGAATTCATCCGTCTTCTGAACGCCATCCGTAACCGGAGCGTCACCGATGAGGATCTCCGCTTTCTGAACAGCCGCGTCGATCCCGGTTTCACATCGTCCCCGGACGATTTTTACATCTGCATGACCAGCACGAACGACCTGGCGGACCGGATCAACGAGGAGCATCTGGAGAAACTGCCCGGAAAGCTGCGGCGTGTCCAGGGGTACACCGAAGGGAACTTCGGTCGTGAGTATCTCCCCACGGCCGAGGAGTTGAAATTCAAGATCGGCGCCCAGATCATGCTGCTCAACAACGACACCTACGGACGCTGGATCAACGGCACGATCGGGAAGGTGACCGGCGTGACGAAGGACGGGGAAGGGGCGGAACTCATCTGCGCCGAGCTGGAGGACGGGGAAGACGTGGAGATCGCCCCGAACACCTGGCAGATCTTCCGGTTCGTCGTCAAAGACGGGCAATTGGCCTCCGAGACGATCGGCTCTTTTACCCAGTACCCTTTCCGCCTGGCCTTCGCCGTGACAATCCACAAAAGCCAGGGAAAAACCTTCGACAGGGTCATCATCGACGTCGGCCGGGGGACCTTCGCACCGGGGCAGATGTACGTGGCCCTTTCCCGCTGCACGTCTCTCGGGGGGATCGTTTTGCGCCGGCCCATCCAGAAGCGGCACATCATGGTGGACTGGCAGGTGATGAAGTTTCTCACGGGTTGCCAGTACCGGCTGGCGGAGAAGAAGCTCTCCCGTGCTGACAAGATACAGCTTCTGGAGCGGGCTATCAGCGATGAGCGGGCTATCGATATCGTCTATCTCAAGGCCAAGGACGAAAAGACAAAACGGACGATTCTTCCGGTTGAAGTGCGGGAGATGGCCTACAACGGCCATCCCTTCCTGGGACTCGAAGCCTACTGCCGGCTCCGGGGGGATAAGCGCGTCTTCAACGTGGACCGGATTCTGGATATCAGGACGGAAACAGATATTTAATTGCCCGGGGGATAGTTGGGAACAAAAAAGGGAGATCCCCTGTCTAATCAATTAAGATTTCGCCGAAGGGACTGTCTGATAAGAACGACTCTTGTCATTGCGAATGAATGTAAGGGATCTTGAATATGCATGAAGGATAAAGATTTCTCCCTGCGGTCGAAATGATGAAGAAAAAAGTCGAAATAACGGGAAAAGAGGTCGGAATGACAAATAGAGCATTTTGCGACTTTTTTCGGCAGCATCCACTTTAGGATTTAGACTTTTCCAATGCATCACAGAGGTGACAAAGATGAAACAGGCAAGAAATCAGCGGGGGTGGTTCTTCATGGTTTTGTTGGCCGGCTTGGTTTTCCTGCGCCCGGCGGCGGTAACGGCGGAAGTCGCCACGTCCGGGGTGGACCAGCAGATCGCCGTGGAGGTGACGGCCTATAACGAAGACCTGGGCCTGGTCAAGGACCAGCGGCGGATTCAGTTGACAAAAGGAACGACGGAGTTGCGGTTCATGGACGTGGCCGGCAAGATCAACCCCGCCACGGTGCACATGCAGTCCCTGACGGACCCGGAGGCGCTGTCGGTTCTCGAACAGAATTACGAATACGACCTGCTGAGTCCCGCCCGCCTGCTGGACAAGTACGTGGGGAAAGAGGTCAAGCTCCACTCGAAAAATCCCTACACGGAACGGGAAGAGGTCGTAACGGCCAAGGTTCTGTCCAACAACGACAACAATCCCGTTTTTCAGATCGGCAATGAAGTCACCTTCGGTTATCCCGGACGGATCATTTTCCCCAGGGTGCCGGACAACCTCATCGCCCAGCCGACCCTGGTGTGGCTCCTGAAAAATGATGCATCGAGAACCCAGGACATCGAGGTGGCTTACCTGACCGGCGGCATCGGCTGGCGGGCGGACTACGTGATGGTCCTGGACGCGCAGGACCAGGTCGGAGGTCTTTCCGCCTGGGTGACTTTGAACAACCGGAGCGGCGCGTCCTATCCCAACGCAAAACTGAAACTCGTTGCCGGCGATGTGAACCGGGTCCGGGAGGAACTGGCCGGAAGACGGGATATCGTCTACAAGGCGCAGATGATGGAAGCCCCGGCGCCCCAGTTCCGGGAACAGGCCTTTTTCGAGTATCACATCTATACCCTGGAGCGGCCAACGACCCTGAAAGACAACTCCACCAAGCAGATCAGCCTGTTGAATGCGCCGGAGGTGAAGGTGAAAAAGGAGTACCGTCTCTACGGCGAGGACTATTATTACCGCAGCCGCTACGGGGAAGCGGAACAGAAGAAAAAGGTCAGCGTCTTCATCGAGTTCGAAAACGCGAAGGAAAACGGCATGGGAATGCCCCTTCCCAAGGGAATCGTGCGGGTTTACAAGCACGACGCGGACAGGAGCCTCCAGTTTACGGGTGAGGACACCATCGACCATACCCCGAAGGATGAGAAGGTCAAGATCAAGCTGGGCGAGGCCTTCGATGTCACGGCGACGCGCAAGCAGACGGACTGGAAGAAGATCGCTAACGACACCTACGAGGCGGCCTTCGAAATCGTCCTGCGGAACCACAAGGCGGAAAACATCACCGTCCGGATCATCGAGCCCGTTCCCGGCGACTGGCAGGTGCTCGGCGCCTCGCACAAGGCGGTGAAAGCGAGTTCGTCCCAACTGGAGATGAACGTCCCGGTCCTGAAGGACGGGGAAACGGTTGTGACCTACCGGGTCCGAATGCGCTTCTAAGATCGGGATTCCATCGGTGTCTATTGGCTGGGCGTTTCCATTGCACCATTTGTGAGGGTATGCCATGGATGCTTACGACAAAGGTCTGATCACCATCCTGGTGTGTTGTGCCATTTTTTGCCTGGTGTCGATTCCTCTTGTTTTACGCAAAGTTCCCCGTAATCCGATTTACGGCTACCGTACCCGGACAACGCTTCGTGACGATAAAACCTGGTACGAGGCCAACGCCTATTTTTCCCGGCGCTTTCTCATCGCCAGTGTGTTGTCGGCCTGTATCGCGCTTCTTCTCCATGACTGGCGCGGCCTGTCGCCCGAGAACTTCATGAAAGTATCCGTTGCGTTGCTGGCGGCGCCGGTGGCATTTGCCTGGCCGTTGACGGTACGTTTCATTCATGAGATGGTGAGCAGAGACAAATCCACAAGCGGCCATCAGTGAAGTTTGCAAAGACTTTGAATGGTGTCCGGCAAAAGAATTGCCTCTGCAGGTTTTTGGAAACGCAAACACAGAAAGGAGGAACGAATGGGAGAAATGCAGGAGAAAAAAGGTTGGAGCCCGTATCTCGCCGGAGCCCTGACGGGTTTGCTTATCGTGCTTTCCGTCTGGTTTACCGGCAAATATGTGGGAGCGTCCACAACCTTCGTGCGCTCCGCCGGTTTCATCGAACGGGTCTTCGATGCCGAGCGGGTGGCGAAAATGCCTTACTTCATGAAGGAAGCGCCGAAAATCGACTGGCAGTTCGTGTTTGTTGTCGGGATCTTCTTCGGAGCCCTCGTTGCATCCACCACTTCCAATACCTTCAAGATGCAGGCCGTACCGCCCATGTGGGAGAAGCGCTTCGGGCCGGGCCGGGCCAAGAGGGCATTGGCCGCCTTCGTGGGCGGTGCCGTCGCCATGTACGGCGCCCGCCTGGCGGACGGGTGACCGAGCGGTCATGGACTGAGCGGGTCGCTTCAGTTAGCCGTCAGCGGGTATATCGCATTGATCTGTTTCTTCATCGGTGGGGTCATTGTCGCCATGGCGCTTTACAGGGGAGGTGAGAAGTCATGAACGAACTCGTCTACGGTGCGGTGACGGGGATCATCTTCGGATTTCTTCTCCAGAAGGCGAGGGTGATCCGGTACGACAAGCAACTCGGGGCGTTACGCCTTATGGACATGACGATCGTGAAATTCATGCTGAGCACGGTTCTGGTCGCCATGGTCGGCGTTTATCTTTTATACGACCTGGGCATGGTCAAACTGTCCATCAAACCGACGATACTCGGCGGAAACATCCTGGGCGGATTGATTTTCGGCCTGGGCTGGGGATTGTTGGGATATTGCCCCGGAACGCAGCTGGGCGCCCTCGGCGAAGGGCGCTGGGACGCCCTTTGGGGTGTCTTGGGAATGCTGGTCGGGGCGGCCGTGTTTGCCGAGTCGTATCCCCTTCTCAAGGCAACCGTTCTGACCTGGGGAGATTTCGGGAAAATCACCATCCCCGGGATTTTGGGGATCAATCATTGGATCGTCATCGTCCTCTTCATTGTGGCGGGACTTGGTCTTTTCCGGTGGTTTGAAAAGAAGGGGCTTTAGGCCTTTCGGATGAGATCAGGATTGCTCTTTCGTCAAGAGAAGCCTCTCCTTACGGCCTCCGGCAGGAGAGGCTTTCTCTGCTGTGGATTAAAATGCTGGTTTTGAAGTGTCGCTACGGGAGCGTCGGTCCGTTCTGGTCCCGCATCCATTCCTGGGTCGATCCATCATAATTCTTGACATTCTTGTAACCGAGGACCTCGCTCAGGACAAACCACCAGCCGGTGGCGAACTTACCCGTATCACAGTAGACGATGATTTCCCGGGTCGGGTCGGTTCCGACCACCGGGGTTGCGATTCCTTTCAAAATCTCTTTCCCCTTGTAGATCGTACAGCAACTGCCCGCATTTTCACCGGATGCGGGATATTTTTCAAAAAGCTGGGATGTCGGCAGATTGACGGCTCCGGCGATGCGGCCCGCCTTGGCGATGAAGGGGAGCTTCTGAATCCCTTTATAAAAATCCGGTTCCCGCACGTCGACGATCAGGACCTGGCCCTTACCGCCCATGCTGGCCTTGACATAGTCTTTACTGGCCACAATGTTCTTGTTGAACTTGCCCTGGTACGAAGCGGCTTTCGGCACGGTGGTATCGGTGGATACGGGACGTTTTTCAAAAGCGGCCCACTTTTCAAATCCGCCATCCAGGACGGAGACCTTCTGCACGCCGGCATATTTCAGGGTCCAGGCAACGCGTGTCACGTTGACCAGGTCGGGAGGGGTATCGGTTTTCCCATAAACGACAACCGTCGAGTCCGGCTTGATTCCCGCGGAACCCAGGGTGTCCGCTAGGTCGTCATCCGCCGGTAACTGGTTGTCGTTGTCGCCGGCCTTGACCGCCCAGGTACCGTAAAACACATTCACGGCGCCGGGAATGTGCCCGGCCTTGTACTCTTCCACCTTCCGTATATCCACGATCACCAGATCGGGATTGGTCAGGCCGACGGACAGATCCTCTGTGGAAACAACGGGTGAAAAGGTCTGCGCAAGAACCGCCATGGGCAACAGGAACATGAAAACAACCGCCGTCAAGAGTAACTTCGCTTTTTTCATCATGGCCTCCTAAGGATTGATGGGAATGGGGTTAATGTTGTAAATTAAACCGTCATTTGCCTTGGAACCTTGTTCCACAAGCACCTCTTTTGTCAGAAAGCCGTCCTTGCCCGTATGGCAGGCGTCGCAGGAGCGGGTCCTGTCCGTCCGCTTCCGGATATTATGGACGGGCGTGTCCCAGTAGTTGGGAAGGCTGTCGAAATTCGACATCGTCACGCCCGCTTTTTCAAAACTGTCCCTGACTGTCGGAATCAGCCGCAGGGTTGTCAGCGTTTTCCTGTCCCGGGGGTTCAGACCGAGGATGAAACCGGGTTTGGCGGTGGCGCCGGTGCCCAGATGGCAACCGTAACAGTTCCGGTATTCGGCGGAGGCGTGGCAACCGTAGCAGGTCACTTTTCCCCGGTGTCTGGTGTGCGCGGTCCGTACGGTCAGCCTGGCTTCCTGTCCCAGTTTCGTATGACAGTTCGTGCAGGCGGGCCGGTCTTTCACATCCTGCTTGGAGAGGTAAGCGTTCCCGTCGCCGTGCATATCGGATTTCTTGTGGCAGTCCATGCACAGCATGCCCTTCTGGTAATGGACATCCGGCCTGCCGCCATATTCCCCCGTGTATTCGGGATAAACTCTTCCTCCATGGCAGAAAGCACAGGTTTTACCCTCGTCTTTTTTGACGAATTTATGCCCCTTGATCAGGCCGATGCTGATGCCGCCGACAGCAGCTCCCCGGACATGGCAATCACCGCAGGAGGCATGGCAACTCCGGCATGACTGCTGAAAAACCTTTTCATCGAACGCTTTCAATTCTGTTTCCGAAAAACGCTTCATGACCCCCTGCCGTTGTCCGATTGTCGTATAATGCAGAGATTTTCCATACGTATCGACGATCTTCCGGTGGCACATGGCGCAGGTCTTCAGGTTGTCGGAGGGCCTTTTTACAAGGCTCCTGTGGGCCTCTTCACGGGTCGTACCCTTCGCATTACCCTTGTGGCAGGATTGGCAGCCCCTGCTGAAATGGGGGTCCCCGTCAAGAAGGGTCTTGTCGATGACATAACCTTTGTACATTTCTTCCGACCGAACCGGTGGAGGTGCTCCCGCTCATCCTTCCCCTTCGGAGGGGCCTGTAGCGGGAGGTTTATAGAGCATTTTTATGATTTTCTCGTTTGTGTGGCAGGTCAGGCAACCGCTTTGGTCGACGGCGACGGTCGAAGAGGAAGAAAAGACCAGGAAAAGGAGCAGAGCGGTAAACCATGCAGTTTTCGTCTTCATCACATCCTCTGAATCAGGACAAGAGTTTTTAACAGGGCCAACCCGGTCGAATCACGAAAACTAGAATTCACTAAAAAAGTAAATCATAACGAAACATTCGTCAAGGGGAAAAAAGAAAATCGGTGACAGGCCCGTTTTCCCGTGAAATATAAAATCCTTTTGACACAAGGGAGGCGAGACGGTAGACTTTGCCGCGAATTGCGAAGTTTGAATCGTTACATCCGTTCGGTAAAGGTGACTTCCTGTTTTTCAGCTTTTTTTCACAATTGTAAGGGAGTGACCGCAGATTTTGCAGAATCCATCGGAAAAAGAGGCAAAACCGTTTGAAGAACCAGCCTGCAAACAGAATCGGCTGAGGCGGACCATGGAAATGAAACTCGATACTGCGCCCGATTATGCCGGATGCGAAGGCGACATGGATGACCGTTCCTTCTTTGAAGCGGTGAACGATGCCATCGCCGTTCATGATATCCGGTCATTTCAATTCATCGCTATCAACCAGAGGTTTACGGAGATGTTCGGGTATACCTTGGAGGAAATGCAAAA
>JAGVTI010000222.1 GCA_019136935.1 Deltaproteobacteria bacterium | reverse complement strand
ACTCATATTTCAGCCTTGGCCGCGGTCGGAAAGAATCGTGTGCGGGTTGTTCGTCAACCGGTCGTTGCGGTCATTGCCACCGGTGATGAATTGATTGGTCTCGGGAAAACTTTGAGCCCGGGGAAAACGTATAACTGCAACACGGCGGCGATTGTTTCGTTTATCAAGCATTATGGAGGAATACCCAGAGTACTGGGGATCGCCCGTGACAAAAAAGACGCTTTGCTTGCAAAAATTGAGAAGGGCATGACGGCGGATTTGATCATTACCAGTGGTGGTGTGGCCAAAGGAGATTATGATCTGCTTCGTCTTGTCATGGACGGCATCGGCAAAGTCTTTTTCTCCAAGATTAAGATGGGTCCGGGGGCCTCGGTTGCATTTGGGATGATTCATGAAAATTGTCAAAACGGGAAAGGGGGTCTGCCCGTATTCTGTCTGGCCGGCCCTCCTTTTGGATGCCTGATTAATCTGGAGACCTTGGTACGCCCCGCTCTCCTGCGTATGCAGGGTCAACAGCAAATCGATCATCCGGTAATGAAGGCCACGGCATCGGATTCCTCGGAAAGTATGATCCCGTTTACTTTTTTGAAATGGACCCGTCTGGAAGACAAGAATGGGCAATGCCAGGTCGGACTGAGCATGCAGGAGAAAATGGGTGTGTTGCGGGCAATGGCGACCGCCAATTCGCTCACCATGGTCCCCGGGGGAGCGAAAATCAGACAAGGTGATCTGGTTTTAGTGCTACCGCTGGATTGGCGGCGATCCCAATTTTCCCTCGGCGTACCTGAGTGAGAGGAGCAGGGGGAAATAAAAGGGACAAGGTTTCGAGGAGTCCGCTTTGCCGGCAAATGAAAGAATCCGGACCGAGGACAGGTATCATCTAGTTCCCCTGCGCGATGTTCGGCCCGGAGAAAAGAAAGGGGGGTATTTATGGCTGATATGCAAGGGATTGATTGGAACGAGGTGTGGAAGAGTTGGAGGAGCGAACATGCCTTCCTGAACAAAGATTCTAAATTTTGGGATGCGCGGGCCCAGACCCTTGCCGAGCGCATGCTCAAAAGAGGGTCTGCATATGCGGAGAGGCTCCTGAAAATCATAGAACCCGAGCAGGATTGGACCATCGTTGATATGGGTTGTGGAGCGGGTACCCTGGCTGTTCCTTTTTCCGAGCACGTCAAAGCGATTACGGCCGTTGATTTCTCGGGTGCGATGCTGGAAATCCTCGAGAAGAGATGCCGGGAAGGAGGGATTTCAAATGTACGGGCCATCAAAGCGAGCTGGGATGATGACTGGAGCAAAGCAGGCATCGGTCTGCACGATGTCGCCATTGCCTCTCGTTCGCTGGCGGTGGAAGATCTGCGTCATGCCATGATCAAATTGAGCCGTGTAGCGAAAAGACGGGTCTATATCGTCACCTTCGTAAGGAGGAAGGAAGAAGAGAAGCGGATATGCGAGGCGATCGGCAGGGAACCGAATACAGGACCCGACTACATATGCAATTACAATCTTCTCTACCAGATGGGAATTCATGCCAATATCACCTTCATTACGGAGAAGGGACCCAAAACATTTAAAGACCACGATGAAGCCCTGGATTTATTGAAACGCAAAGTAGACGGTATCAGCGGGGAGGAAGAGAAAAAACTCAAAGCCTATCTGGAGAAGCACCTTATCAATGACAGGGGGCGATGGAAGCTGGACTATCAAGAGCCCATGAAATGGGCGGTGATCTGGTGGGAGAAGGAACACGACACGAACATGTAGACCCGCTTCAAAGTTCCGGGGATACCGAACGGCGTTTATTCCTGCCTTCGGCGCATCCCGGGAATTCCGACCGAATTAAGCGGAAAGAAGGCAAGATTATTTCAAGGTGATACGAAAGAGAGCGGTTTTTTTACTTATCGCTATGCAATAAATTATACATCGAAATCGATGGATAGGAATTTGGGAAAAGGGGAAATATTGACCCGGTAATCCGGGGAATTGAAAGTGCTGGAAAGTTTGTTCTTCGTTTATCCGCAAATACCATTGCTCCTAAGCAATCCGGAGGAGATGTTCATGATGGGTAAACGTTAGGCATGGATATTTTAGAAGGAGGAACGCGGTAATGAGAGGTATCTGCAGGAGAGTATTGCTGTTCATACTGATGCTCGGAACGATTTTCATGTATCAGACGGTTTTTGCGGAAGAGAATGTAAAAAAACAAGCCAAACGGGATGCTTATGACCTGGGAGAGGTGACGGTGACCGGCAAGAAGCTGCGCGAGCCGGTAACCAGCCCCTATGCGGTGCCCGAGAGCAGTCAGATCCAGACCGAGGTCATTACGGCGGAAGATATCCAGGATCTGCATCCCGCGACGGTGTGGGATGTCTTCGAGCAGATTCCTGGTATGGAGGTAAGCTACCAGGGGCGGATGCACATCGATTTTGGAAATATAAGGGGATCAGGAAGCTATGGCGTCATCTTGGACGGTGTCTACATGCCGACCACGACCCGAATCCTCGCGATGTTTCCCACCGATACCATTGAGTCCATGATTTTTGTGCGCGATGCGACGGCGCTTACCCTCGGCCCTTCCACTAACTTCGGTACGAGTACCGGTGCCTCGAACCAGGGATTTGTGGTGATCAAAACCAAACGGTCCTCAAAGCTGGAGGGCGGTCTGATAGGCAGTTATGGGACATTTGATACTAAAAAGGCACATTTCTATCAGGGGTCAAAAACAGGAAACTTTGATTATCGGTTAGCCGCAACCTATAACAGCACCGACGGCAAAAATGACTGGTACAATGCATCCGACAACAGGTCCTTCCTTTTTCGGGGAGGCTACACGGCATCAGCTTTCAATGCCGATATCCTCTACTATCACAGCCGGGGCGAGAGGCAATTCCAACGGGGCAGGATCATGCTGCCGGACAGTAAGGGCAGTTATGCACTGGTAGGGACGCTCGACAACGCCAGGTGGAAGATCGATCCCATGACCTACGATACGATTGCCGTGAATCTCAGCAAACCATGG
>JAGVTI010000303.1 GCA_019136935.1 Deltaproteobacteria bacterium | reverse complement strand
CGCCATCTGCTCCTGGAAAAAACGGCTCCAGAGATCTCCCACTTCCCTCATCATCTGCTGAGCCGCATCGTCCGTCACGGTCTCTTTTTTCTTTCCTGCCCTGGTCTGTTTCTCCCCCATCGGTTCATTCGCTCCTCATGGTTCCAGCAGCCGGTCCCAGGGCATCCCCTCGAAGGTCGCATGCAGGGAATGGTCGTCGTCCACGGCATGGCAGGTGAGATTCGCGTAGACGCCTTCGGCGATTTCACGGGTCAGGCCGGGGGGGACAATGTCGTCCCGGCGGCCGTGATAGAGCACGACGGGCAGCGCCAGGCGGGTCGAACGGTACGGATTGAACTCCGGGAGCAGGAGGACGGGGGCGAGGAGGATGAGCTTTTTCACCCGCTGAGGATTTTGGCCGGTATAGACCGCCGCCATGAGTCCGCCATAGCTGGAACCCACCAGGATCAGATCGTCTTTCCCGTCCAGAAGGCGGTTCAGCTTCGCCATCCTGGCATCGAAAGGTCCCTCGTAATCTTCGATCAGCATATCCGGATAATGCTCGCGGAAAAACTGTCCCTTCGCACCCTGTCCGCTGCTTTCCAGACCGTGGATAAATACCTTGACAGCCATGCGTTTATCACTCCTTCCAGGCGCCGCCATGCCTGTTTTCCTGTTTCTGAACCCCCCGCTTTCCGGTTGATTTCGGCGTGCCAGTATGTCAGTATGTCGCCAATTTCGCAAGAGGAGAGTACACCATGTCCAACGTTATGCCGTTTCGAGCCGTAAGACCCAGGAAAGATATCGCCAAGGACGTCGCGTCCTACCCTTACGACGTACTGAACGTCGAGGAGGGGCAGAAGCTCGCCGCAGGAAACCCGTTCACTTTTCTCCACGTGGAAAAGTCGGAAATCGACCTGCCGCCGGGAAGCAGGTCAGAAGGGGATCACGTCCACGAAATGGCGAAGTCGTACCTGAAGGACATGATCGGCAGGAACATCCTCATTCAGGACGATCGACCCTGCTATTACATCTACCGCCAGCGGATGGGAAATCATGAACAGTACGGCATCGTCGCCGGTTTCAGCGTCGAGGAATATGAAAAGGGCCTGATCAAGAAGCACGAGTTGACCCGGACGGACAAGGAAATGGACCGGACCCGCCATATCGATATCGTCGGCGCCCATACGGGGCCTGTTTTCCTGACCTTCAAGGCCAGGAAATCATTGGACCGGATCGTCGCGTCGATCGTTGCGGAAACTCCCGAGTACGACTTCACCGCCGACGACGGCATCGGCCATACGGCCTGGGTGGTCAGGGACGGCAGCCTCATCGATGCCATCCGGAACGAATTCGCCCGGATCGACGCCCTCTATATCGCCGACGGCCACCACCGGGCCGCCGCGGGCACGTCCGTCGGGAAACTGCGGCGGGCAAACAACCCGGCCCACCGGGGCGACGAGGAATACAACTTCTTTCTCGCCGTCGCCTTTCCCCACGACCAGCTCCGGATCATGGATTACAACCGGGTCGTCAAGGATCTGAACGGCCTGGATGAAGCGGCCTTTCTGAAGCGGATCGGGGAAAATTTTCTCATCGCCGAGAATTTCACGGAGAAGAGCCCGGCGGCCCACCATGAGTTCGGCATGTACCTCGGCGGCCGCTGGTACAGGCTGACGGCCAAATCCGATATCTACCGGGACGACGATCCCATCGGCAGCCTGGATGTGTCCATCCTGCAGAACAACCTGCTGGAACCCGTTTTAGGCATCCACGACCCCCGGACGGACAAGCGGATCGACTTCGTCGGCGGCATCCGGGGCATGGGAGAACTGGAAAGACTGGTCGACCAGGCCGGGTTCAAGGTGGCTTTTTCCATGTACCCAACGACCCTGGACGAGCTGATCCGTGTCGCCGACGCGGGCCTCATCATGCCGCCCAAGTCGACCTGGTTCGAGCCGAAGCTGCGAAGCGGCATGTTTGTTCATCTGCTGGATTGAGCGGCGGACCGGATTCCGTCTTTCGACGGAATGACGGGAATGGAGTCATTCAATTGCCGAAGCAATAAAAGGATCGGCCATGGCGGAAAAAAACCTGTCCGCATACCGGAAAGACGGGGAAAGTATGGAGCGGCTTCTCGACGGCAGGCTGAAGATCCTCCAGCCGTTGAAGGGTTACCGTTTTTCCGTCGACGCCATCCTGCTGGCCTCTTTTTTCCGGGAACGGCCGGGAGAACACATCCTGGAGGTCGGGCCAGGGAGCGGAATCATCAGCCTGGTCCTGGCCGTCCGCAGTCCGGACGTCCGCATCACGGGAATCGAAATCCAGGAAGATCTCGCCGACCTTGCCCGGCGCAATGCCGCCATGAACGGCCTCGACGACCGGGTCGACATGCAGTGGGGAGACATCCGGCAGATCGGCAGGCGCTTTCCCCCGTCCTCATTCGATGCGGTCCTGTTCAATCCACCCTATCGCCGCCTGCAGTCGGGAAAGATCAATCCGGACCGGCAGAAAGCCGTCGCCCGGCATGAGGTGGAGGGAAGTTTCTCGGATTTTCTTCGCGGGGCGCGCCAGGTTCTCAAACCGGCGGGCCGGGTGGCCTTCATCTATCCGGCCCCGCGCAGCATCGAAGCCCTCTCGCGGATGCGCCGCGAAAAAATCGAGCCCAAACGGATGCGGGTCGTCCATTCCTACCCGGACTCCGAGGCCCAGTTCATTCTCGTCGAAGGGCTCCGCGAAGGGGGAGAGGAACTCCATATTCTGCCGCCGCTTTATGTCTACCGGACCGGGAAGGAATATTCGGAGGAAATGAACCGGATCTTTCAGGACTTGGGAACGGTTTCCTGAAGGGGCGCCCCCTTCTCTGCGGTTGACCGGTCACGGGGGATCGGCGTCTCAATCGCACGGAATAAATCGTTCATATCCAGCACCAATGCCGGGCTGCCGTCCTCGAGGATGGCCCCCGCCCGGATGAAATCCACCTTCCCCAGGCGCCTGTCCAGCGGCATAGGGACCAGGTCCTCCTCTCCCCGGAAGGCGTCCACGACAAGGCCGCAGCGCCTCGAACGATCTCTCATGATCACGACGGGCCAATCCCCGCCGGAGGCCGGCAAGCCCGGCATCCGCAGAAGCTCCCCCGCATCGATGAGGCCGATATCTTCACCGTCGATGGAAACGAACGGCCGGCCCCGGATGGATGAGATATCGGACGGAGAAACCCTGACGACCCGGTCGATCCGCGAAATGGGCAGGGCATAGGATTCACCGTGAATTTCAACGAGAAGGCACCTGAGAACAGGGGATAAGGCGGATGCAGTTCTCCGGATCTCCAGGATTTCGTCGTATAACCGTTCGGCCAGTTGCTCAAGCTGTTTAGACGAGGACTCGAACTGGAGGACGGGATCCGCGACCGGTATTTCTTCCCGGTCGCGCTCCGCCGGTAAGACAGGCGACGGGGTTCCTTTGCCGGGCACGGGCGGAAAATGATCCGCTGCCCGCAAAACCGGGCAAAGTGCCCGGAGCCTCCGGGCCTGATCAAGACATTCACCGGCCAACTCGATCAGGCGGTCCCCGTCCCCGAAGCGATCCCGGGGAACTTCCACTTCCCGATACCCGGCTGAGGGCTCCCCATCGGAAACGTCCGCCGTCTCCGGCGCCGCCGGTGTCACACCGCCTCGTTCCTCGATTTCACCCGGCGCCTCCGCACACCCCGTGGGTTCCTCCTTCGGGACCGCCGATTCGCAACGTTCCGATATCGGGGGCGCTTCCGCTTCGCGAACGGATCGCTGAAGGGCCTGCGAAATCACGAGGATGTCGGATTCCCGTTCTGCGAGCCAGCGGGAAATATCCCGATCTTCCTGCGCCGCGATTGCACAGAAGAGATCACAGGCTTGACGAAACGGAGCAGCCGGGTACGCCGCAAGGCGATGTTTCTCCGCCCCGGCTTCGGACAGGAATCCCTCCATGGCGTAAGCCAGGTTTGCAGCGACGGGCAGACCGACAAGCCGGGAAGCCCCCCTGATGGCATGGACGGTGCGGATAAGTCCATCAACCCGCTCCGGCGTCACCCCCCGCTCGATTTCCTCCAGGCCCGCATCCAGCATCCGCGTCCACCCGGCCAGTTCCTCCCGGAAAAGGCTGAGCATGACCGTGTTACCGCTATTTTCCCGTTCCGTTCCCATCCGTTTCCAGGCTCCCCGCCAGGGCGTTGAGGAGTTTGTCCCCATCCAGAAGGCCCACCCGTTTCCCCTCAATGGACAAGATCCGGCTGCAAAGCCTCGCACCGTACCCGGCCGGCGTTGCCGACACCGTTTCCAGCTCCGCGGCAAAAATCGATTGAACCCCCATGATTTCATCGACGGGGAAAGCGAAACGGTTCCCCTCGTCGCCGGCAACAATCAGGCGGGCCCTGTTCTCTTCCGCCGGAATCCCCCCGGCCGGTTCCGCAATCTCCAGGATGTCCGCCAAGGAAAAACATAGGTGCAGATCTCCTCCGACGTTGACCATCCCCCGGAAACGGCGGTCCGTCTTCCCGGGAATCGTATGGAGCAATTCCCGGTCCGCCACCTGGTAAAACAGACCCGTCCGGAGGGCGAACCATTCCCTTTTTATCCGGAAGACAACCACCGAAACGGCATCCCCCGCGGATGAAGTGTCCGGCGCAAAAGGCGCGGATCCCTCGGAACGTCCGCTTCCAGGCGCTTCCCGCTCCGGAAGACACCGCACCAACGGCTCATCGCCGTTTTTCTGATCCATATTCTCATCCATGATTTCAACGCATGACGGCGCCGTTTATGCGCTCTGCCGTCGATTTGAACGCATCGAGAGATTTCCGGACCTGCAGGGACAGAGAGGACAGGTCGGTTACGGCCTCGCCGAGGCGTTTCGCCGCAGCACAGTTTTTGTCATCCCCCTCTTCCAGGCCGTCCGGACGGCAATCGCATGCCAGGAGCTGGTCAATAACCCCGTTCAGCTGTCCGCATAAGGTCACCGCCCTTTCCACATTTTTCCTGATTTCATCTCCGAATCCGCCGCTTTCCGGTGAACCGGCCGAAACAGCCGCCTGCATGGCGTTCACCGCCGCATCGACATCCCGGGCCGCATTGACCGCCTGCTCCGCCATATGCCGGATCTCACGGGCGATAACGGGAAATCCTTTGCCGGACACCTCGGCCTGGAGCCCTTCGATGTGCTGATCCAACCGTTCCATCGCCTGCTGGAACTCCCGGAGGGATTCCCGGCTCCGGCTGGAAACTCCGGCCAGGCGGCTCACGGTCCCGCCGGCACGGTCCGCTTCACCGGGGCGGGCACCAAGATCTTTCCTCACCCCGTCCAATTGCAGATCACATGACTGCAGATGACCGACAACCACGTCCAGCCGCTCCCTGGCCGAGGTTACACCGGTCACCGCCTCCTGGACGGTTTTACTCAAGGCACCGCTGTCCTGCAGGCCTTCCGATGCCGCGGTCCGGATTTCCCCGGCTATCCCGCCGATGCGCTGGGCTACGGCTTCCGTCCGGTTGGACAAACGCCCCGCCTCCCGGGCGACCAGGGTAAAGCCTCTGCCGAGCTTGCCCGCTTTCTCGGCGGTGATGGACGCGTTGAGCGCCAGGAGGTTCGCCTGGTCGGCAATCGCGGTCATGACCGTAACGCCTTCCGATATCTGATCCGCCCGGCCGTCGATGGCCGCAAGGCTGGAAGAAATCCTGTCCGTCACCCCGGACAACCCTCGCAGGTCGCTTTCCACCTCCGCCAGGCCGCCCCGGCCCGATTCCGCTTCACCGATGGTCCGACCGAGTTGAGACGCAACCCGGCCGATCTTTCCAGCCGCCTCTTCCGGAATCGGCGCCGTTTCAGGCTTCCTTTCAGGAATATCCGCCGCTTCCGGAACCGCTCGTGCGGGCGGGTCTTTCTCCGCCATCGGATTCCTGGCGGCCTCACCGGCCTGGCGGAGCCGGCGGAAGGACGAGTCGAGGCGGTTCGTCATGACGCTGAAAGCGCCGAGGAGCTCCTCGATTTCATTCCGGTCTCTCTTCCCTTTGCCTGGGGTTGTTTTTCCCCGCTTCCGGAATTCGGCCGCCAGATCCTGCCTGACCTTTTTCAGGTCTCCCATGGCGACATTCTTCGCCATATTGGTCATGAACTGGAGAAACCTCGTCATCTCCTTTCCCAGGAGCAAAGCGATGACAATCGATAAAACGAGAAAGCATGATACGACAACGACAATTTCCAGAAGAAGCCTCCGGATCGAATCGCCGACCCGGTGCACGGACGAATAATAATCGTCTTCGTCGGCGGTTGCGAAAATCAGCCATTCGTAAGGCTGAAAGTACATGACGGCCGCGATTTTCTTCTGCACCCGGTTGTCTTTCGGGTTTCGGAGAAAATAGGTTTCATAAGCGATTTTCCCCGCCGCCTGATCCAGGCCACTGTGAATCATGGACTGCACGTAGGGCCGGTCCGAGGCATCCCTCGCGTTCCAGATATCCCGGCCGTCCTTGGCATTGTCCCTGGAGATGATGTAGCGCCCCTGATTCTTCCCTTTCGCACCGATGATACCGACCTCACCGCTTTTCCCGGACTGCATCTTCGCAATGGTCTTCCGCAGAGACGCAACCGCTTCCAGTTTCTCCCCGACACAGAGCATGCCGATGATCTTCTCTTTTTTGTCGCGGATCGGTTCGTAGGCGGTCAGATACCAGGAATTCATGAGGTAGGACAGGCACCGGTAAGCCCGGCCTTTCAGGACATGGTCGACAACCGGATTCGGCGCTCCATCGGGATTCAGGGCCGGGATGTAAGTGCCGATCCCTCTTTTCCGATCGGCGTCCAGCGCATTGGAAGCCACGCGGAGCATGTCCCCCGCCTCGTTCATGCGCTGGAAAATCGTGCAGGTCCCGCCGGTAAGCCTCGACACCTCGTCGACAACCGGGGTGGCCGACTGGGGGCTTTCATTTTTCGGCAGCCGGGTCTTGCCGACCGCCAGTCCGGGAAGGACGACGGTCCGGGTCTGCCCGAGGAACTGGTTGGCTGCGTCCCAGCGGACCATCCGGGAGGTGTTTCCGATTCCGCCTTTCTTTTCCAGCATCTCCCGGGCGATGATCAGGTCATGATCGATCTTCTGCTGGATCAAGTCATGGGAAACTTCGCATATCCCATACACATCCCGGGCTGTCTGGCCGACATTGATCTTCGCCAGCCGATCCAACTCCGTTGTCGCGTTGCTGGAAACCGTCCCCTCGAATTTGACCATCAGGGCCAGAATAGCGATCACCGGCAACACGACGGACAGGGCGGCCAAACCCATGACCTTTCTTTTGTGTGTCAGCGCCGGTATCATCCTTCACCCTTTCCGGGATGTTTCCCAAGACATCGCCGCTGTCATCCCGGGTCCCTCGCTGCGCCCGAGGATAAACCCCCGCGAAGGATCCGATATCGCAAGAGATTCTTCGCCGCCGGCGCTCCTCGGAATGACCAAAACCGACTTTCTACGGGTTCATTGAACCTGTTTCCGTCCAAACCCGAGGTCATGGATAAACGTGCGGAAATAAAAACCGTTTCAATCACTCGGCGACGGGTTCGGAACTGCCCTTGTAAATATAACGCTCGAACAGCCGGTGAAACGGCGTCCAGTCGGATTCGGTCTGGTTGCTGCCGCCGATGAACTCCTGGAAAGCGTTCACCTTGGCATCCATATCGTCGATCTGATGAACAATCATGGCTTCCACGGTTTTCGGCCGCTTCGGGGAACCGTACTCGAGCATCCCGTGATGGCTCAGCACCAGGTGCCGCAGTTCCATGGCCAGTTTTGCGGGAAAGCCGGGAATCGTCGCGATCTTGGCGTTCAGCATTTCCAGGCCGATGACGATATGGCCGATCAGGCGCCCTTCGTCGCTGTAATCGATGTTGCCCTGGTAGGAGAATTCGTGGATCTTCCCGATGTCGTGAAGGATTCCCCCCACGAGCAGCAGGTCCCGGTTGCTTTTGGGGTAGTGATCCGCAACCATGGCCAGCAGCTTCGTCACCGACAGGGTGTGTTCGAGAAGCCCTCCGATGTGGACATGGTGAAACCCCTTGGCCGCCGGGGCCCTCCGGAACAGCGAAACGATCTCCTCATCGCCGAAAAAGGCCCGCAAGAGAGCCTGAAGAGGAGGCGACGTCACCTGATCGGCAAGCGACATCAACTCCCGGTACATGTCGTCGATGTTGCCTTTCACCATGGGAAGATAGTCCGCCCAGTCGATTTCCTCCTCCGACGCCGCCCGCACATCGATAATGGACAACTGGATAATGCCTTTGTAGCTCACCGCCCGGGACTGGACAAAAACGATATCCCCTTTCTTGAAGGCTTTCTCAAACTTCATCGCGTTTTCCCAAACCCGTCCGTCCAGTTGACCTGATTTATCCTTGAGGCGCAGGCTCAAGTAGGGCGCGCCCTTCTGGGAGAAGGCCAGGTTCTTCTCCTCCACGAGGAAAAATTCGTTCACCTTGTCTCCCGCCTTGATCTGTTCGATAAAAATATTTTTCATAGTCCCGTATCGACCCTGTTCTGATGCGTGTAGATGTTCATTTTTCCTTCCCTGACATAACCGATGAGGGTCATGCCCGCCCCCTCCAGAATCCGGACGGCCTCCGCCGTGGGCGCGGAACGCGTGATGATCACCGGAATGCCCAGGTTCCAGACCTTCTGGACCATCTCCGAAGAGATCCGCCCCGTCGTCAGCAGGATCTTGTCGGAGCAGTCCACGTTATGCAGCAGGGTATATCCGCCGATCATGTCGATCGTGTTGTGACGCCCGATATCCTCCCGGCAGATCAGGATGCCCTCTTGATCCCCCAGGGCCGAACAGTGGGTACCGTGACTCGTGTTATGAAGCACGGAACGGTCCACCAGTTCCTCCATCCACCGGAGCACCTTTTTCGGATCGATGATCATGGAGAGATTACCCAGGTTCTTTTTATCCGCTCTTTTTGCCGCAATGCCCCGGGCGCCGCTTGAAAAAAGCGCCCCGCCGCCCTGCCCCGCCGCGGCCTTCACCCGGCGGTGATCGACCGTCAGGATCTCGACGACGCGCTCCTCCCGCCTCATTTCCAGCTTCTCGATGTCCGAGGCGGTTCCGAGGAGCCCTTCGGACCGCAGGAATCCCACGGCGAGTTCATCGAGATAGTTCCCCGCACAGGCGATGGTCATCACCTGGTCGTGATTGTAGACGATCCGCAGGGAAACTTCCCGGATCAGGGGCGCTTCCGCCTCCCCGAACCGGACCCCGTCGAAACGGACGACGCGGCAGTTTTCCAAACCGGTCAAATCGTGGTTCAAATCAATCACATTTACCCTTTCTCTCTTAAAATACGCACATCCCCGGAGCGGATGGTCAGCTTGCTCATGTCGAAATACTCCATCAGGGGAATGATAAATTTTCTCGACAGGCCCGTCAGACCCTTGAAGCTGGCCGGGTTTGCCTGGCCGTCGGCAATCAGGAGCTTCTTGTAATCCTCGCGGAGTTTCGCAATCGCCCCCCTGTAAAAGTGAAGGTCCTCCGACACCCGGACCAGGGTCCCCTCCCGCAGGAGAACGGACAGGACCTCGTCCACCCTGGTCTTTTCGCCGGGATACCTCTCCAGAACCTCCCGCACGGTGGGCGGCGTCAATCCAGCCCGGAGATAAAGCGCTTCGATTTCGTTCCGCATTTCCTCGCGCCCCACTCCCAGGTCGACACGATGTTCCGTAAGACGGACATTTTCCCGGTCAACGACAATTTTTTCCTGTTTTTCCAGGTCCCGCAGCGCCATGGCGAAGACCTTCTGGTTCCCCCCAAGCGCCAGGCTCATCCTCAGTTCTTCCCGGGGAAGGCCCTCCCGCAGGGGATTCTTCCTGTGATACTGTCCCAACTCGCGCAGGAAACGTTCCAGCAGGACTCCGTAAGGCACATGGGAAACGGCCCGCACTTCGTCCTTGTCCAGCAGGACGGCCTGCCGGTCGGAGAACATGCGGTCCAGGATCTTCCGCAGCTGATTCCGGGTCATCCCCGTCCGCACGATCAGCTCGTGGAGGGTGATCCCGCTCAGTCCCGTGCGGTTCATGATCACGGCCGCTTTCGATATCTCGTCTCCTTCGAGAAGAACCGAAAATTCCTCCAGGATTTCGGCCTTGAACCGCTTGTGCTTCGGGGGGTGGGGATCGATGATCACGCCGCCGCCGATGGTCGTCACGGGGGAGTAGCTCCGGATGACAAAACGGTCCCCGGCCATCATCGTGGCCGGCTCGTCGAGGATCAACTGGGCGAAGACCGTTTCGCCCGATACGACTTCCTCCCGGTCCATGGGGATCAGGCGGGCCATGATTTCACTCGTTCCGTAATGGAAACGCACCTGGGCGCGGTTTTTCAGCTTTCGCTCAAAACCGCTCAGATATTCGAAACAGACATCCAGGCTCTGCGAAGGGGTCAAGGTCCCCGGCCGGACCACCACGTCGCCCCGGTTGATGGCCTCCCTTTCCAGCCCCTGGAAGTTGATGGCCGTCCGCTGACCCGCCTCGGCGTGATCCACCGCCTGGTTGTGCACCTGGATCCCCCGGATTTTCGACGATGCTCCCGAGGGCAGGATTTCCACCGTTTCACCCAGGTCGATCGTTCCCGACATGAGGGTTCCCGTGATGACCGTGCCGAACCCCTTCATCGTAAAGACCCGGTCGACGGGGAGACGGAAAACACCCGCATCGGTTTCTTCCTCGATCTCCAGGGACAGCTTGTCGAGAATCCGCATCAGATCGGCCAGCCCGTCCCCCCTCACGGCGGAAACAGGAACAATGGGAACCCCCTCCAGAAATGACCCGACCAGAAAATTCCCGACGTCCTCCTTCACCAGGCCGAGCCATTCTTCATCGACCATATCGATCTTCGAGATGACCACCAGGCCCCTTTTGATCCCCAACAGAGAGCAGATCTGGAGATGTTCCTTTGTCTGGGGCATGACCCCTTCATCGGCGGCAATGACCAGCATCACCAGGTCGATCCCCGATGCCCCGGACACCATGTTCTTGATGAACCGTTCATGACCCGGCACATCGACGATTCCCAGCTGCAATCCGCAGGGAAGGGAAAGGGACGCGAAACCGAGTTCGATCGTAATGCCCCGTTCCTTCTCCTCTTTCAGCCGGTCCGTATCGGTCCCCGTCAATGCCTTGATCAGAGAGGTCTTTCCATGATCCACATGGCCCGCCGTCCCCAGGATGATATGCTTCATGAAGATTTCTCGTGGAAGATTATTCAATACGCGCGCTACGATAGCAGAATTGGCTTTTCACCACAACCAAAAGGTAGAAAACTCCGCATCGTGAAAAGCCGGATTCGACGGTATCGGGGTGCAGGCGGGACCGTCGTTTAAAAATGGCAGCCCTGTTTTCTCATTGACGGATGAGAACATTTTCCCTATATTCAACCAAATTTCAAAGATTCATCATCATTGCCGGATAATAGAAAGCGGCCCTGTTTGAACCGAGCCGCGAAATCACGCATATCAAGGGGGGTCAACGATGATCAAACGAATCATTCTCTTCGCATGTCTGTCGATGTTCATTGCAGCCTGCGCTCCCGTTATTTCCCAGACGTCCATGAGTACCGTCGATAAAAGCATCTCCTTTGCGGCGCTCCAGCGGCAGCCGGATGCTTACAAAGGAAAGGTCGTTCTGCTCGGGGGACAGATTCTGGCGACGACGGTCAAGGCCAATGAAACCTGGCTGGAAGTTCTGGAAAAGAAACTTGATTCCCGGCAGAAACCCGAAGATACCGATCAGTCGGGCGGCCGTTTTCTCGTCCGGTTCCAGGGCTTCCTGGACCCCGCCATTTACGCGAAAGGCAGGAAACTGACCGTGGTCGGGCAGGTGGAGGGAAAGGTGGTCCGTCCACTCAATGAAATCAATTATACCTACCCATGGCTGACCGCAAAAGAACACTACCTCTGGAAGCCGGAAGAAACCAACGGCGGGCCGCGATTCGGTATCGGCGTCGGGGGAGGAATCGGAAGTCATGGCAGCGGCGGCGTGGGGGTCGGCGTGGGATTTTAAGCGAAGGCTCACATCGGAAAAGAGGGAAGCGGGCGCTTCTCCGTAACCGGAGAAGATGCCCGCCCCCCTTACAGGAACAATCAGGCGGTCAGGTTATCCGTTCGTTCGGCCATCCGCCCGGTGAAATGATTCTTTCCACCGCAGGAATGTCCACGGACGGTCAATCCGGACCCCACACCGGAACTAGAAATCCTTGAATTCACTCTCTTCCAGGGGAATGATCTGGCGGGGATTCACCACCTTGCCGCGCCCGTCCTTACCTTCCGCGACAAGGGCCGGTTCTTTCCCTCTGCCGCCCGTTGTCGGAAGAAGCGGCCGGTTAACAGCTCCGGATATCTGCCCGGACGAGCGATGCTTCCTCTTCGGTGAACCCCCGTAGGCATAGGCCGCCCCGGCATCGCTGTTTCCGCCGACGACCCTGACCAGTTCTTCGACGAAAACCTTCATCTGTTCCGCCTGGGCGCTCAATTCCTCGGATGCGCTGGCCGATTCCTCGGCGTTCG
>JAGVTI010000120.1 GCA_019136935.1 Deltaproteobacteria bacterium | reverse complement strand
CGTCTATAAGAAAACCTCGTCGGTAAACTGGTGTCCCCAGTGTAAGACCGTTCTTGCCAACGAGCAGGTCGAAGGGGGGCTCTGCTGGCGATGTCATTCCGAAGTCGTCGAGGAAACCCTGGATCAGTGGTTCTTCCGCATCACCGCCTACGTCGAGGAATTGCTTGCCGGTTGTGATAATCTTCCCGGCTGGCCGGAGCGCGTTCTGACGATGCAGAAGAACTGGATCGGCAAAAGCTACGGATGTGAACTGATCTTTCCCATGGCCGACGGGAATGGGGAAATCCGGGTGTTTACGACCCGCCAGGATACCATCTTCGGGGCGACGTTCATGCTGGTGGCGGCGGAACATCCCCTGGTGATGGAACTCGTCCGGGGAAAGGCCTGTGAAGAAAACGTCAAGGCGTTCGTGGAAAAGGTGAAAAAACAGGACCGTCTCATGCGGACGTCCGATTATTACGAGAAGGAAGGTATTTTCCTGGACGCCTACTGTCTGAACCCGGCGACGAACTATAAAATGCCCATCTACGCGGCGAATTTCGTCCTCGCGGACTACGGGACGGGGTGCGTCATGGCCGTTCCGACCCACGATCAGCGGGATTTCGAGTTCGCCCAGAAGTTCGGCCTGGAACGTATCGTCGTTATCCAGCCGAAGGACCGGGAACTGGAAGCCGCCGCCATGACCGAGGCCTACGTTGAAGAGGGAATCCTCGTCAATTCCGGGCCTTTCAACGGGATGGTCAATACCCAGGCCCTGGAGGCCATAGCCGATTATTTCGAGGCCAATGGACGGGGCAAGCGGACGATTCAGTACCGCCTGCGGGATTGGGGTATTTCCCGGCAGCGTTACTGGGGGGCACCCATCCCGGTTGTCAACTGTGAAAAGTGCGGAACGGTGACGGTTCCCGAGAAGGATCTTCCCGTTGTGCTGCCGACGGACGTGGTGCTGACGGGAGAGGGAGGGTCTCCTCTGGCCAGGCACAAGGCATTCGTTGAGACGACCTGCCCCGCCTGCGGCGGGCCTGCCCGGAGAGAAACGGACACGATGGATACCTTCGTCGAGTCGTCCTGGTATTACGCCCGGTTCTGCAGCGCCGATTTTAATCAGAAACCGGGGCTGGACAGGAAACGGGTCGATTACTGGCTTCCGGTGGACCAGTATATCGGCGGAATCGAGCACGCCATCCTCCACCTTCTGTATGCGCGGTTTTATGCCAAGATGCTTCGCGATTTCGGAGTCCTGAGTATCGATGAGCCCTTCGCCAATCTGCTGACCCAGGGCATGGTCTGCAAGGAGACGATGCGCTGCCGGGAACACGGTTATCTCTACCCGGAGGAAGTCGTGGACGGGAAATGCACCCGTTGCGGTGGCGAAGTCGCTATCGGCAAAACGGAAAAGATGTCCAAGTCGTTGAAGAACGTCGTCGATCCCGACCACCTGGTCCGCCAGTACGGCGCGGACACGGTCCGGATCTTCTGCCTGTTTGCGGCGCCTCCGGAAAAAGACCTGGAGTGGAGCGAACAGGGGGTCGACGGGGCCTTCCGCTTCCTGAACCGCACCTGGCGTATCATCGTGGATTATCTCGACGACATCCGGGAACTTGCGCCCTTTGACGGGAAGGAACCCCTTGCCGATGATTTGAAAAATTTCCGGAGGAAGACTCACCAGGTGATCCGTAAAGTGAGTCTGGATGTCGATGATCGTTTCCATTTCAATACGGCGATCAGCGCAATCATGGAATTGGTGAATGCCCTGTATCTGCTGGAACGCCCCGGCAGGGATGACCGGGTCGGCCTGTCCATCGTCCGGGAGGCCGTCGAAGCCGTTGTCCTCATGCTTGCGCCGATCGTTCCCCATTTCACCCAGGAGCTTTGGAGCCTGCTGGGGGGAAAGGGACATCTCTTCGATGCCGCATGGCCCGTGTGGGACGGCGAAGTCGCCTCGGAAGAGAAAATGACGATCGTCATCCAGGTTAACGGAAAAGTCCGGGGGAAGATGCTCGTTGCCGTTGACGAAGCCGCCGACAAAATTCAGGCCCTTGCCCTGGCGGATGAGAAAGCCGCCAAGTTCATCGAAGGGAAAAAGGTTGTCAAACAGGTTTATGTGCCGGGCAGGCTGGTCAATATCGTGGTTCAGGGATAAACAAACGATGAGCCGGGGGCAGGGATCGCAGAATGAAGATGATTGTCCGAAACAGCGGTGACAGGAGAAATCCGTGCAAACAAGATACGTGATAAGAGGTTTGGTCCTTTCGTTCCTGGGTCTTTTGATCTTGGGCTGCGGGTATCATTTTAACGGTGTTTCCGATTCTTTGAGCGGCATCGATCAGTTCATCCGGGGTAATCAGTTCCAGGTCGTCGGTGACGAGGCGGAAGCGGATGTGGTTGTCCGGGGCACCGTCAAGCGTATTTCGACGTCGCACGTGTCCTATGAGGATGCGGATCTGGGTGCGGAAGAACGGGTGAGCCTGACCGTGGAGATTGTCTTCGAGAACCGTGAAACGGGACGGACCCTCTGGGAAGACCGGAATTTTTCCGATACCGAAGATTACCTTGTGATAAAATCCCTGGAGAGCAAAAGAAAAGCCCTCATCAAGCTGTCGGGCGACATGGCTGAGAGGGCGTATCGGTTGATGATTGCAGGTTTTTGAAATTACGCTTCCTTCGACAGGGCGTTGACTTTCCTGGTCAGTCTTGAAATCTTGCGCGAGGCGTTTCTCTTATGGAGAATCCCTTTTGCCGCAGCCTTGGCGATCTCCGGAATGGCTTTTCCCAGCGACTGAGCGGCTCCCGCCTGATCCTTTCCTTCAACGGCGCTCAATACGCTCTTGATGTTGGTTCTGACTCTGGACTTGATCGCCGTATTTCTTTCCTGGCGCTTTTCCGTCTGCCTGCTTCTTTTTTCTGCGGATTTATGTGTAGCCAAAAAAAGTTCCTCCTTCTTCTTTCTCTCTCCTCAAATGATGAGCCGATATTCCTATATGAATTCAAGGACTCTGTCAAGGGACAACTTGAGGATCCGGAAAAAAAAGGTCAGGGAAACAAAATCGATTCCCTGACCTTGATTTGTGGTACGCAGATCATGCTGCCTTCTTAAACAGGTTGCCCCACTTTTCAGGCCTTCTGGAAAAAGTAGATGTCCTGGCCGTTGGCGGTTTTGCCGGCGACGACTTTCATGCTCATGCCGACTTTCAGCTCCTCGTCGGGCGAGGCGATGGCCTTGTCGATACGGCCGAAGACCTTGTAATCGCCGTAATCGACGACGGCAATGGTGTAGGGCAGGTCGCCTTCAAAGCCGACCGGCGCATACCGGAGGGTGCTGAAGGTCAGAAGCGTACCCGTTCCGGTTACTTCGAACCACTCCATTTCGCTCGTAAGGGAATGGAAGCAGTCCGACCTGGGGGGGAAGAACGCCTTGCCGCAGGCCTTGCAGCGGGTGCCCATGACCTTCCCCTGCTCGAGATAATCAATAAAATCATTTGTCTTGGAGACACCCATGAAACTTACGGTGCCGAATTTATTGAAACGACGATCGATTTCTTTTTTCGCCATGGCTATTCTCTCCCTAAAATTGTGACGTTACCGTACAGTCCGACCCCTCCGATGTTGTGAACCAAACCGATTGTCGGATCCTTTACCTGAATTGCGCCTGCCTCGCCCCTTAACTGCAGGACGATGGTTCTGACCTGGGAGCAGCCGGTCGCACCAATGGGATGACCCTTCGAGAGCAGACCGCCGTCCACGTTAACCGGGATTTTGCCTTCCTTGTAGGTTTCCTTGGCCCGGACGAGTTCGGGACCGCCGCCGGGTTCTGCAAAACCGAGGTTCTCGATAGCCATCATTTCGGCGATGGTGAAACAGTCATGGACTTCTGCCACGTCAATATGCTTGGAGGTAATGCCTGCCATTTTGTAAGCCTGCTTACCGGCTTCGATTCCCACCAGCAGCCCGGAGAACTGGTCGCGTCCGGCCATGTTGACGGGGGCCGAAGCGGAACCGATGCCGAGAATCCAGACGGGTTTCTTGCACAGGGCCTTCGCCTTTTCTTCGCTGGCGACGATGATGCAGGAACTGCCGTCGGCGTTGGCGCAGCAATCGCCTACCCTCAAGGGGCTGGAAACGGGGCCGCCGAACCCGTCCTTATCCGCGAACATTTCCGGGGTCACTTCCTTGCGGAAGACGGCCCGCTCGTTCAACTGGCCGTACGTGCCGGACTTGATGCGGATGAGAGCCAGATCTTCGGATGTTGTGCCGTATTTGGCCATGTGGGCCTGGGCATGAAGGGCGTAGTAAGCGGGCATCATGGTGCCGAAGGGGGATTCCCACTGAATGTCGGCGCCTCTTCCCATTCTTTCCTGGGACTCCGCCGAGGTCAACTGCGACATGATCTGGAAGCCCAGAACCATGACGCAACTGTGGAGCCCTGACTTGACCAGTGAATAGGCCAGCTTCAATCCCGTGCTGCTCGAAGAGCACAGGGTTTCCACGTAGAAGGTCGGCTGAGGATTCAGCCCGAGATACTCGGCGACAACACCGGCCGGCGATCTCTGCTTGTCGTATTCGGGAGACGAACAGATAACCGTCGCGTCAACGAGATCGTTCGTAATCTGCGCGTCTCTCATGGCGTCGCTGTAGGCTTCGAAAGCCAACTCCCTGATGGAACCGGGGTAGCTACGTACGAACGTACTTTGCCCTACACCAATAATTCCAACTTTGCTCATACATATCCTCCTGATTAGTGATGGTGATTTTGTAAAAGGTCAAATTCGAGAAAACACCGGATGAAGCTTTATTGATTCTAAACGGGCGATTTACTTGACCTGTCACAGTGTGAAAGAATAGACAAACGCTTAAATCTTAAGTGCGTTCGGTACCATACTTTGCTTTCCTTGTCAATTTGAAAAGTAGGTGTCAACGGGGGGGGATAGGAGACTTGAACAAGGGGTGATTCACGGTGTCACGCCTGTGGAACAGGCGCGTGTAAGATCCTGATTTGGCGTGATTAAAAGGAATGTGTCCCGTTTTCCCGCCGGGAATATTACTTGACAAAGATCGACTTATTTGGTACGAGAACCCTTCTTATAGAGGACGGTGTTTTGTCAGGTTCGAGATGCCGCCCGTCTTTCATGTAGATCAGCTTGATCAGCGACAAAAAAACAGGATAGGGGGTTTAGGTGGCAATGGGTAAACTGGAAGGCAAGACCGCTGTGGTAACGGGCGGTGGAAGAGGTGTGGGAAGAGCGATCTGTTTGGCCTTTGCAAAGGAAGGCGCAAATGTTGTGGTAAATTACGCGGGGAACCACAAAGCAGCGGCGGAAGTGGTGGACATGATCACGAAGATGGGCGGCAAGGCCGTGGCCGTTCAGGGTAAGG
>JAGVTI010000177.1 GCA_019136935.1 Deltaproteobacteria bacterium | reverse complement strand
TGCCCCATTCGATATCCATGGGCTTGAAATACCCCGCCTTCTGGGAGTAGTGATCCTCGATGATGGCCGTCCATTGAGCCAGCCGGAGAATCTCGTCATCGGTCAGGCAGAATCGGTTCCGATCTTCTTCCGGTACGGGAATGATCTCCGTCGCCTTCTCCTGGACGGGATTCGAATAGACCATCTTGATTTCCTTCGTTCCGAGCTTCTTCTGAACGAGGGACCGGAACCCTTTTTTCAGGGTCGGTTTGAAAACATAGAATTCATCAGGATTCACGATGCCCTGTACGACGGTTTCCCCGAGACCGTAGGACCCGGTGATCAGGATCGCCTCTTTGAAGCCGGATTCGGTATCGATGGAAAAGATCACCCCCGACGCAGCCTGGTCGGACCGGACCATCTTCTGCACCCCGATGGAAAGGGCAATCGTGAGATGATCGAATCCCTTGTCCACCCGGTATGAAATTGCCCGGTCGGTGAAAAGGGAAGCGAAGCATTTCTTACACGCATCGATCAGGGCCTCTTCGCCTCTGACGTTCAGGAACGTTTCCTGCTGACCGGCAAAACTCGCGTCGGGCAGATCTTCCGCCGTGGCGGAACTCCGGACGGCGACATCCGTATTTTCCCCGTATTCCTCGCAGAGGCGGGCATACCCTTTGAGGATATCGTCACGAAGATCGTCGGGAAGCTTGGCGTTGTAGATGAGAGAACGGATCTGCTTGCCTTTTTCACGCAGATTGTCCATGTCATGGGTATCCAAATCTGCAAGAATGCGCTTGATTTCCGACCCGATCCCCGCCGATTCCAGCAGGTAACGGTAGGCGGCGGCCGTCACGGCGTAGCCGTCGGGAACGCTTACCCCCTTGGAGGTCAACTCCCTTCTCATTTCACCCAGGGAAGCGTTTTTGCCGCCCACCTGGGGAATATCCTTTAACTCTATTTCGTCAAACCATAAAATATGCTGATCGTTCATCTTCAGAGCCTCCTAAACTGTTCGCCATCAAAACGACAGGCGATTTTGATGGGGCACTTCCTACCAGTTTTGCCCCCTGAAGTCAATTGAAAAATATCTTAAGTGATGACTTCAATTAGGATTTTTCCCTTTCTCTACAGTAGGTTAGAATTTCAGCGGAAACGGCAGATAAACGGGCAATGGGCCTGTGACCTCCATCACAGGTCCATTTGCCACGAGTTCCAGTTTCCCCGTATCAATCCCGTTTTCTTTTCCACCTACCGCCCATGCGTAGAGTTTCTGCGCATCCTTGAGGACGGGATCAAACGGCACCGCATAGACCCGCTTCTGCATCTCTTCGTCGAAAAGGCCGATACAACCATGAGAAGCGGGCTTGCCCGGCAAATCACGGGCATGAATCCAGTAGGCGATTTCATCCGGGCCGACGTAAAAGCGAATGGCGTAGTCCATCGGGTATTTCGATTTGCCGTCCTCCGTATCGTACAGGGAAGAAAAATGACCCCGGTCGCGGGCGTCGACGCGAAACAACCCGGCGGGGGTTTCGTATCCTTCCTTGCCTGTCGCTGCAGGCATGGAGAACTTCAACTTCCCATGTTCATACGCCCCGATCCACTGTTCCGTCACATTCAGCAGAATATACCTCCGATACGCCCTGGCCTTCTCGTACAGCTGCGGCATCGGGGTATAGTCGACGATATCCGCCATGTTCAACGGCACCTTGATGGTCATCCCGGGGTAAACGTGCCGGCGGTCAACCCGGTTGAACCGTGCCACATGCACCCACTTGTCGCCGAACAAACGCTCCAGGCTTTCGTCGGGCATGATGAAATGAGGCCTCCATGGAATATTTTTCAGGCTGGGGTAGACAAAACGCCCCAGATCCTCCCTGGCCGGGTCATCCGGCAGGGTCCCCGGAAGAGAAGTGCTGGGAGGACGAAACAAGACGATGAAGCACAGCAGGGCGGCGGCCAGAATCAAACGGAGAGGTCGATGTAACATGCTTGTCTTTCGGAGGATAATTTGGTTGTAAATATCATCATCCTCTGCCGTACTCAACCGTTTTTTTGGGGGTCTTTCTCCTCCTTCGGAAAGAAAGACACGGCCCCGGAAATCGGTGCCCGGTTCAGGTCAGTCCCCTGAAACCGTATGTGAAAGAGCTGCTTCATGACCTCATCGAAATAATCCGGGAGATAGCAGTTCCACAGTTTGATCGGAAGCTCGCCCACTTCCAGCCGTCCGGATGAGGGAAAGGTGAAGAGGTATTCCATCAGGTATTCGATATTCTTTGCCAGGTGCCCCCGGTATTGCTTTCCCCGGCGCTGTTCGATGATCCGGTCTTCATGGATGCAGCGGCCTATTTCACTTTCCAGATTTTCCTGATAGCTGATGAGGATGATTTCCAGGCAAACGTCCGGCTCCCCATCGAGAACGAAATCCCGGAAAGCAGCCGGTACCCGCTCTCCCGTGATTCCCCTGTATTCCATCAGCTGCAGCAGATGTTCACCGGGCGGCTCCATGTCGAGAATGCGTTCCCGGGGCGGACGGACGCTCACGATCAGGTTCGTTGCGTTGTAGCGGCCCTCGTGGCGCTCCTGCTCGATGACGTCGCAGCCAGGCAGGGATCGGAGGCAATCCATCAGTTTTTCATGGCCGTCGTCCTCCACGATGATCTTCAGGCCGGCGACGTCATTGATTTTGAGGACGGGCATATTCTCCAGGGGCTGATGCGCCGCCAGCCGTGCAATGACACGGCTCTCCGCTTCAAGGAATTCTTCGACCATCTCCTCCGGGGGAGTCACCAACTGGATCCGGGAAACACCACGCTGCCGGGCCCTCTCGTCCGCCAGGGCGTCGGCCTGCCTTTTTATGCTGTGAAAGACCCGATCCGTGATCAGACGGGCACTCTTTTCCGCCAGGCGGCGGATCCGCTTGATCCGCGTCGAACCCACGAAAAATTCCTGTCCCGCGTCTCCCCTGAGAAAAACTGTCCCCACGAAAGGCGTTTCCCGGTAAAAACGTCCCGGATTGTCATGATATTGGCGGATCAGCATGTCAATCCGTTCGTTTCGATAGGGCGGATTGGAAACGAGCAGATCCTTCAATTCGCCCTTCCGGTTAATGCGCCGGGTGGCCAGCCCCGATCCGTGGACCTTCGTAAAGAGATCTTCCGCAAAGACCGCGAGGTAACGGGAAACATATTCATCGTTGAACAGGACGATCCGGGCAAGACGATCCGCATCGGAAGGAACCGCTTCATCGTACATCCAGCGGCGGATGATGTCCTGCAGTTCTTCCCGGTGCAGATAGCTGGCAATCTGGATCATGGTCACCGCCCCTCGTTGGAATTCCCCAAAAAACAACCGGAAATCTCAAGTAATTATGAGCAAGTGCGTCTTCCATGTCAATGGAGAAATATCACGACAACATCCGGAAAGAGGCACTGGCCGCGAAAAGAACGGCGGTTGCGATCCGGAAACCGTATTTCCCCTCTCCTGCAGGCAGATCCTGTTGCTTTTTCCTCCAGAGATTTCAGATGTTTAATCGTTGAAAGCATCTTATTTCCCCCCAGTTTTCCTCATTCTACACAATTCTCCTCCTCAAAAATAATTAAAGTATTTTACAGAATCACCGATAAGATGCGTATAAAAAACCGGGGTTGTTCCTGTACCTCAAGCATCCAAGGCGCCGTTATTTTCTAACGCAGGCCAGTCAAATCAAAAACAAGCACGGGGCAAATCATGCTCGAAAAATTTTCAGTAGGGGAGGGAATCTTGATCGCCGTCGAAGGTCCCGGGGGCGCGTTCTGCGGCAGAAATTTACGGAACGGCAGCAAATCCAAAAATCATAAAAAGGAAAATGACTCATGAAGACGAATCTGAAAATGAAAATCCTCTCGTTTGTATTTCTTTTTCTATTGCTCACCTTGATCTCCGGATTTTCGACGATATGGATGGTCAAGAACAAGGTCATCACCACCGCCCATGAAAAACTCACGGGAGACCTGGCCATGGGAATGACTCTCCTGGACGCAAAACATCCGGGAGACTGGTCGATCCGCGAAGAAAAGCTGTTCAAGGGTGAAACCGAGATGAACGGCAATTTCACCCTTGTCGATACGATCGGAAAGTTAACCGGAGACACAGTGACCCTTTTCCAGGGCGACACCCGCGTATCCACCAACGTAAAAAAGCCCTCGGGTGAACGGGCCGTGGGAACAAAGGCCGCACAGAACGTCATCGACGCGACCCTCGTCGGCGGCGGGCTCTATCGAGGCAAGGCCAACGTCGTCGGCACCTGGAATCAGGCCGCGTATGAACCGATCAAAAATGCCGAAGGCAAGGTCATTGGAATGTTCTATGTGGGGGTGCCGAATACACGTTACGATGAAATCAGCAATGATATTGCAATCTCAATTATTACCATCAGCCTCGTTGGACTGATCATCATGGCCGTCCTGAGTTTCTTCATCATCCGATCCATAACCGGTCCCCTGAACAGGGTCATTGCCGGCCTTTCCGACGGGGCCGACCAGGTCGCCTCCGCCTCCGATCAGGTGTCGTCCTCCAGCCAGTCCCTGGCCGAGGGAACTTCCCAGCAGGCGGCCTCCCTGGAGGAGACCTCTTCGTCCCTTGAAGAAATGTCCTCCATGACCAGGCAGAACGCCGAAAATGCCCAGTTGGCCAGTGACATGATGACCAGGGAAGCCGGACCGAATTTCCAGTTGATGGCGGACCGGATGGGCATCATGGAAAAAGCCATGCAGGCGTCGGTTGCGGCGAGCGGCGAGACCGCGAAGGTCATCAAGACCATCGACGAAATTGCGTTCCAGACGAACCTTCTGGCGCTGAACGCCGCCGTCGAAGCGGCACGGGCGGGCGAGGCCGGTGCCGGGTTCGCGGTGGTGGCGGACGAGGTGAGGAATCTGGCCATGCGGTCCACGGAGGCGGCCAAGAGTACGCAGGACCTGATCTCGAACTCGACGGAACGGATCAAGGAGGCGACGTCCATCTACGGACAGGTGTCCGAGGTGATGGACAAAAACAGCCGGATTGCGCGTAAGGTAACGGAACTGATCGGTGAAATCGCCGCCGCCTCGCAGGAACAGGCCCATGGTATCGCCCAGGTGAACATCGCCGTCACGGAAATGGACAAGGTGACGCAGCAGACTGCGGCCAATGCCGAGGAATCGGCCAGCGCCTCCGAGGAATTGAGCGCCCAGGCGGAACAGATGAAGGCCTTCGTCGAGGATCTCATCGCCGTCATCAGCGGCCGCAACGGTTCGGCCGCGTCCGGCCCCTATTCCTCTGCAGAAGGATACGGGGGGAAAACCTTTTCCGCCGCGATACCTGCCGGCAAACCCGCCAAGACCAAAGCCCTGCAGTTAATCACGGCCGGAAGCGTTAAAAGCAGAGGCACCAGATCCTAGCGGGCATGCCCGAAGGGCGCTAATAAATCAAAGATATCCGGCGGCAGTTCGTCTGCGCGGGGAGGCATCATCGGTAAACCATTCGGCAAGGAAGGAAACAAAACTCATCCTGTAACAGCAAAAAAACGCTGCACTCGACTTAAAAAACCAATCAGACGGGAGGCCCCATGAGTACAGATCCCCTTTTCGCCCCGATTCCAGGAGCCGATCACCGCGACATCGGCGGCATTGAACTGGATATCTTCCCCACCGGGGCCGCACGAGTAAAACGCATGATCTACCCGCCCGGTTTCCGTTGGTCGACCCAAATGAAGCCCGTGGCAAAGACCGAATTCTGCATGCATGCCCATGTCGGCTTTCTGGCCCGGGGTCAAATCCGCGCCCTCTTCAGCGACGGCTGCACGGAGGATTACACTGCCCCGTGCGTCCTTGCCGTCCCACCCGGCCACGACACCTGGGTCGTGGGCGATGAGGCATGCGTCTTTATCGAGTTCGACTTCGAGAAGGACACGGTCCAGCGCTTGGGCCTCCCCGAAGGACACCACCACGGCTGACCGGCGGCTGTGCCGCCGACAAACAATGTTGAGACAGGGTTACTAAAAATCGCCTACCCCATGACTTCCACTTCATCACCGACCTGGACATCGCCGCCTTTGATCACGGCGGCGAAAACGCCCTCCCGGGGCATGACGCAGTCGCCCACCTGGTGGAAGATATGGCATCGTTCGTGACAGACCTTGCCGATCTGAGTGATTTCCAGGAGCACGTCGTTACCCACTTTCAGCCTGGTGCCGAGGGGAAGGGTGAACAGTTCGATGCCGGAAATCGTTAAATTCTCGGCAAAATCGCCGAATTGCACATCGAGTCCCTTATCCCGTATCTTCCGAATGCTTGCCTCCGACAGGAGGCTCACCTGACGGTGTTGGAACCCCGCATGGGCGTCGCCTGATAAACCCGACTGCTCGACCAGAATGCTTCTCCCGATATCATGCTTTTTCTCCCCCTTCTTATTGCTGATGTTGACAGACAGCACCCGGCCCTGTTTTGAACAGGCCATGGTAAAAACCTCTTTTCTCTGAATTGGTCAGCTTTTCCCGCCGCAGACCGGGCAATTCTTCGCCCTTTCGATATGAATGGTGCTGAAGGTCATGTCCGATCCGTCGATGAACAGCATGCGCCCCGCGAGAAGCATTCCGAAACCGGCCAGGTACTTGATCGCCTCCATGACCTGCACACAGGCGATCATCCCCGGAAGCGGCCCCAGGACGGGAATCTCTTCCTCCTGCTCCGGGATTTCCTGGCACAGACAGGCAAAACAGGGCGTCTTGCCGGGAATGAGGGTGGTCACCTCCCCCATCAGGCTGTGCACGCCGCCGTGGATGAAAGGAATGCCGCGGTCAACGCAGGCCCGGTTCAAAATCAGGCGGGTTTCGAAGTTATCCATTCCGTCGACGACCACGTCCGCCGCCGCGATCAGGGAGGCGACATTTTTCTCCGTGATCCTCACCTTCAGCGGCCGCACCTGCACGGCGGGGTTGAGGCGGCCGAGTTTTTCCGACGCGGAAACGACTTTCTCCCGCCCGACATCCTCGTCATAATGGAGGATCTGCCGGTTCAGATTGGAAAGGCTCACGACGTCATCGTCGATCAGGGTCAGACGGCCGATGCCCGCCGCCGCCAGGTAAATGGCGTTCGGCGACCCGAGTCCGCCCGCCCCGGCCACAACGACATGTGCTTGTTTCAGTTTGTCCTGCCCCTCTTCCCCCAGATAGGGGTAGAAGATCTGTCGGCGATATCTCAGTAGATCGTATTCTGTCAGCATGGCATGTTCATCCTCGTTATGTAAGTCCACCCCCTTGCCATTTCCACCTATCCTCCTCCACAGCTTGCGAGAGAACGCATGAGAACGACCTTGTCCCCGTCGTTGATGGAACGGTCGAGATCCTCCTTCTTGAGAAAGGCCCTGCAGTTGTAAAATATATAACTGTTGGCGATGACGATATCATGTTCGTCCATGAAGCGATCGTAAAGTGCCCTGCCGTCCTTGTCCTTCACTTTCCGAAAGAAATCGGCCAAGGTGTTCCCGCTGATTTCGAACGCCTCCTCCGTTTTGTTTTCCCACCCCAGAGCTTTCCGCATCTGCGGATCCATGGTCTGCAACGTGATTTTCATTTTTCCATCCTCCCTTAGTTTTTTTCGATACAATAAACAAGATATCCTTTGCGAAGAGACTCGGTCCGTACCGGACCTCTTTCCCCTCGCCGATATAATGCGCAGGCAGGATTCTCAGCCCCCTTTCGTCACGGAATCGCCGGAAACAGGTCACACTCGGAAAACGAACATGGGGCGTATCGCGCGCTTCATCCACACGGCAGCGATCTCGTCACGGGGGGATTTCCCCCGGGGAAAGAGCATCCATCTCGCTTCGAAAAGAGCAAAGTTTGGAAAGCGATAATCATGCGCCGGTTGAGAATCACATCGTCAAGGAAGCCGTCGGGGTATTCCCGCAGGTCTTCTCCGATATCGCCGTGGATGACGCTCAATTTTTTTCTCGCACACCCGCAGATCGCCGCCTCGTCCGGTTCACGCCCCCGGACCCGGGCATTTTTCTCCCGGACCGGCGGATACACGAGATCCCCGTTGCCGCATCCGAGATCCGGGACCTTCGTCGCGGGGGCCACGATACGGGAGATGTGCGATGGCCGAACCGGCCGCCGGAGACATCGGAACAATCCGGGTCCTTCGTCCCGTACGGGTGCAAGTCGGCGCCGAAGCGCTTGACGAAATGGTCTCACCGGTGACGAAGAGAGCCCTCCACTTCGAAATCGGCTCTGAACCGGAAACTGTAATTGGCGCTCTTCAATCTCCGGGGAATTTCTCCTCCATGGACGGATCGCTCATGAAGGTGATGCGCCCGATCATCCGGGCAATGGCCGGACCTTTTTCCGGCCGGCCGAAATCGGGATCATGTCCATCCCGCCGGGTGGGATCGGCCATGATGGACCGGTGCACCACGTCGTTGAAATCGATCCGCCGGGGCGAATTCTTGAGAACCGACATGACTTGGCGGCCGCCCCGGCATCAGTCCGCCGGGACTACTGAAAAAGCCACGTGGACAGGTAACGCTCCCCCGTATCGGGAAGCAGTGTCACGATGACTTTCCCCGCCGCCTCGGGCCTCCGCGCCACCTGCAGGGCCGCCCACAGGTTCGCCCCGGAAGAGATTCCCGCCAGGATTCCCTCTTCCCGCGCCAGCCGTTTCGCCGTTTCCCCCGCATCTTCATGCCTGACCGTCAGGATCTCGTCGATCACGGACCGGTTCAGGACGGCGGGCACAAACCCCGCGCCGATCCCCTGGATCTTGTGAGGACCCGGCTTCCCGCCCGAAAGAACCGGTGAATCGGCCGGTTCCACGGCAATGATCCTGAGCGCCGGGTTCCGCTTTTTCAGCAGTTCTCCCACGCCCGTGATCGTTCCCCCCGTTCCGATTCCGGCCACGAAGTAATCGAGACGGCCGTCCGTATCCGCCCAGATTTCTTCCGCCGTCGTCTTCCGGTGAATCTCCGGATTGGCGGGATTGGTGAACTGCTGGGGAATGAAGCTGCCCGGCGTCTCTTTCGCCAGTTCTTCCGCTTTTTCCACGGCCCCTTTCATCCCCCTGGAACCTTCCGTCAGGATGACTTCCGCCCCCAGAATCGCCAGAAGCCGGCGCCGTTCGATGCTCATCGTCTCGGGCATCGTCAAAATCAGCTTGTATCCCTTGGCCGCACAGACAAACGCGAGGGCAATGCCCGTGTTGCCGCTCGTCGGCTCGATGACGACCGTGCCCGGCCCGATCAGCCCGGACGCCTCCGCCGCCTCGATCATGGCAACCCCGATCCGGTCCTTCACACTGGAGAGGGGATTGAAAGATTCGAGTTTCACCAGAACCGTCGCGACGCCGGCCCCGTTCAGGCGGTTGATCCGCACGATCGGTGTCCCGCCGACTGTCTTCGTGATGTCTTCGTATATCTTTCCCATGCCTTACCTCCTGCCCGGGTCAACGGGCCGCCCGATGTCGGCGAAAAGGCCGCCGACCTGTTTCGCGATGGAAGAACGCGCGGACAGAATAGGACTCCGGAGCCTCGGTTTCCGCCGGATTGCCCCCCTATCCGCTGTACATCAACATCCGATCGATACACGCCCGCGCCCGGATCGAAATATCACGGGGCACAGCCACCTCGTGGGCCATGTCCTCCAGTGCCCAGAGAATCTTTTCCAGGTTGATCTTTTTCATATTCGGACAGATCGCGTGTTCCGAGGCGGGATAAAAAACCTTGCCGGGGTTCTCCTTTTTCATGCGGTGGAGGATACCGAGTTCCGTCGCCACGATCACCTCCCGCACATCGCTGTGCTTGACAAACCGGCACATCCCTTCCGTGGAGAGCACCTGGTCGGAAAGGTGACGCACCGCCCGGGAACATTCGGGATGGGAAACCACCGCCGCATCCGGGTGAAGCCGCTTCTGTTCCAGGATATGATCCGGCAGAATTCTCACGTGAGTCGGACAGAATCCCTGCCAGAGGATCATTTCCTTCCCGGTTATTTCCGTTACGAAATCACCCAGGTGCTTGTCGGGAACAAAGATGATTTCGTCGCGGTCGGCCAGGGCCTCCCGGACCATGCGGACCGCGTTGGCCGACGTGCAGCAGAGATCGCACTCGGCTTTTACCTCCGCCGTCGTATTGACGTAACAGAGGACCGCCGCCCGGGGATGCGCCGCTTTCAACGTCTTCAATTCTCCGGCGGTGATCATGTCCGCCATGGGACACCCCGCCTTGGGATCGGGGATGAGGACCGTTTTTTCCGGAGACAGGATTTTCGCCGTCTCGGCCATGAAATAAACCCCGCAGAAAACGATGACACGGGCGTCGGTTTTCGCCGCTTCCATGCTGAGCCCCAGGGAATCGCCCACGAAATCCCCGATGTCCTGGACCTCCGGCAACTGGTAATTGTGGGCCAGGATGACGGCGTTGCGCTCCCGCTTCAATCGCCTGATCTTCTCAACGATCTCCATGGATAACCTCCTCGATGACACCTCCCCCCAGGACACCGTCGCCGTCGTAAAAAACGATCGACTGGCCCGGCGTAATGGCTTCCTGATCATCCTCGAATACAACCCGGGCACGGCCATCTTCAAAGGTGACGCGGCATGGGCTTTCTTTTTTACGGTAACGGATCTTGGCCTGAACCGCCTCCGGCCAGTCCGGCCGCAGCCGGTTCAAATCCCCGGCGATGAGCTCTTTTCCCAGGAGTTCCCCTTTCTCTCCCACGATGATTTCGCTTTTCGCCACATCGATCGCAAGCACATACAGCGGGACGGGATGGCTGATGCCGAGCCCCCCGCGCTGTCCGACCGTGTAAAAGGCGATTCCCCGGTGTTCTCCCAGACAGCGGCCCGACCGGTCAACGATCCTTCCGGGTTTGATCTCACCCAGGCGTGCCTTCATAAAATCGTGATAGGTTTTCTGGGTCACGAAACAGATGTCCTGGCTTTCCGCTTTTGCCGCCACCGGCAGACCGGCACGGGATGCGATCGCCCTCACCTCCTCCTTGGTGTAGGGTCCCAGCGGGAAAAGGATCCGGGGCAATGCGTCCGTCTCAATATGATAAAGAAAATAGGTCTGGTCTTTCCTGCGGTCCCGGGGACGGAGAAGGCCGTATTGTCCTCCTGTTTCCTCAACCTTTGCATAATGACCCGTTGCCAGGGCATCGAACCCGAAAGCGACGGCCCGGGCCAGCAAAGACCCGAATTTCAGGTAACGGTTGCAGACGACGCAGGGATTGGGCGTCCGGCCCCGGGCGTATTCCCTGACAAACGGCCCGATCACCCATTTTTCCAGTTCATCGGCATAATCCAGGACATAATGCCGGATTCCCAGCTTGTCGCAGACCCACCGCGCATCCTGGACGGCCTCGGGACCGCAGCACCGGGGATGCTCCCCTTCCGCCCCCCGGACTCCCAGGCACATGGTCACGCCGGCAATCTCGTAACCCGCCTCCTGCAGTAAAAGAGCCGCCACGGAGGAATCGACCCCGCCGCTCATGGCCACCAGCACTTTTTTCGTCATCATCTCAATTCCGATAACGGCTGCTAAATTCCCGACGCCGCTTCATTGCCAAGTTTTTCTTTATTCATCCGGACCAGATCCAGGAGACTGATCGAACCGAGGACCTCCGCAATCCTGCCGCCCAAAAGGCACCAGATCTCCCGGCTGACACAGTTCGGAACACGGGAACACAGCGAGGGGTCACGGACACAATCTACAAGACAGGTCTCTCCTTCCAGGATGTCGAGAATATCCTTCAGATTGATCTGCGACGGATCGCGGGCCAGGTAATAACCTCCGTAGGCGCCGCGTGTCGAATGCACGAGTCCCGCCGTTCTCAAGGGAATGATGATCAGGCTGAGATACTTTTCCGATATTTCTTCCCCCCTGGCTATATCCTTGAGATAAACAGGTCCTTTCCCGTAATGGACCGCCAGGACCAGCATCAGCCGGACGCCGTAACGGGCCCTTGTCGAGAGTTTCATGGATGAACGTCCCCTATTAACTAGTATTCCTATTATTTTAATAGTAATTAAAACCTCGCCCCTCCTGATGTCAAGAATTATTTTATCGATCAACCTTCCTTGACAAATTTTTTACGGTGTATATTTTATCGCGCGGATTGGGAAACTTCCGCTCCGAATCCGTTCGAAATCGATTAAACCGCTTATTATCAATAATTTTTCAGGAGGTAGGCTACATGAATGTAAAACCACTACAGGACAGGATTCTGGTTTTACGGGAAGAAGGAGAACAGATCACCGCCGGCGGGATCATTATTCCCGATACGGCGAAGGAAAAACCCCTGGAGGGGAAGGTTGTCTCCGTCGGACCCGGTAAGACGGACAAGGACGGCAAAAGGATTCCCATCGAATTGAAACCGGGGGACCGGATTCTGTTCAGCCGTTACGCGGGAACGGAAATCAAGATTAACGGCGTCGAACACCTGATGATGCGGGAAGACGATATTCTGGCGATTATCGAAGCCTGATAAGGAGGTTATCATATGGCAGCAAAAGACATCAAGTACGACATGATCGCCCGGGAAAAGATCCTGAAGGGCGTGGATACGCTCGCCAACGCCGTCAAGGTCACCCTGGGGCCCAGGGGACGAAACGTCGTTCTGGACAAATCCTGGGGAGGACCC
>JAGVTI010000201.1 GCA_019136935.1 Deltaproteobacteria bacterium | reverse complement strand
GGAACGTCACCACGATTCCATGGAAGACTTCCTCAAACGTCTCGTGGTCTTTCTTTCTCCTTCCTGGCAATATGGAGACATCGCCTGTGCCCACATTGTTTTCCGGGGACGTACCTTTGCAAGCAGAAAGTTTCGCCGGACAAAATGGCGCCAGTCCGCCCCGATCCGGGTATGCGGCAAACCCGTGGGAGAGGTGACGATTGTTTATAAGGAAGAGCGGCCGTCGGCGGATGAGGGCCCTTTCCTCAAGGAGGAAAGGGCGTTGCTGGAGGGTGTTGCCCAGCGTATCGGTGAAATTGCCGTCCGGATCATGGCCGAGCAGGAATTGCAGGAAAACAATAAACAGCTTTTACTGGAAAGGAAAGCGCTGCAGGAAGCGAATGCGGCCCTGCGGGCGGTTCTTGCCGGGATCGAGGACGAAAAAAAACGGATTTATGAAAATATGCAGGTGAACATCGAGAAAGGAATCATGCCGATTCTTCTTGCTTTAACGCCGGTTGTAGAGAAGAGCAAACGCAGGTATCTGGATATATTGAAGACCAGCCTGGAAGAGATCACCGCCCCCTTTACAAGCCAGGTTTTGACCCACCTGCGCGCCCTGACGCCTACGGAGGTCAATATATGCAACATGATCCGGAACGGTATGCGGACCAAGGAAATCGCCCAGCTCCGCGGTGTTTCCACGGCAACCATCAACCGGCATCGTGAACACATTCGTCGAAAGCTGAACATTACGAACCGGCAAGTCAATCTGGCGAGTTATCTGCAATCGCTTGTCACGGTGGGTCCATGATGGCGGGGAAGAATTGTCACGCCGCTTTGAAAATTAAAATAAAATAATGGCAGCATGTTAAATGGTCATCTCGGGTGATTTTTGACTTTTTACGAGGTCATCAGGGAAGCCATGTCAAAAAAAACTTGACATAAATTTAGCTTTGCCTTATTTGTTTAGTGAATCCATAAAAAAGTTCCGAGGAGGTGTGTCATGACCCTGACCGATACATTGACGGCGAGCCTGGAGGATTATCTGGAAGCGATCTTTCACATTATTTCGGAGAAGCAGGGGGTTCGGCCCAAGGATATAGCCGAGCGTCTTGGGGTAAGTAATGCGTCGGTAACAGGAGCGCTTCGTGCTCTTGCCGATAAGGAAATGATCCGCTACGCTCCTTACGATGTGATTGCCCTGACCGCTGCCGGGAAAACGATGGCCGAAGATGTGATTCGCCGTCATGAGGTTCTCCATGATTTTTTCGTGAAGGTTCTTGCGGTTGACGACAAAGAGGCCGATGAAGCGGCCTGCCGGATGGAGCATTCCATTTCCGGGATGATTCTGGAACGGTTTGTTCGGTTTGTCGAATTTGTTGAGGTGTGCCCGCGTGGCGGATCCAAGTGGATCGCGGGTTTCGGGTACCACTGTGATCAAGGGGCAACACCAGAGAACTGTGATCGCTGTATATCCACGGCCCTGGAAGAATTTAGACGCCGTGTGGAGCAAGGAGGAAAAAAAGTGAGGACTTCTGTCAAGATGAAGGATCTGAAACCGGGTCAAAAGGGAAAAGTGTTGAAAATCAGCGCACAGGGCGCAGCGAATAAACGGCTGGTTGAAATGGGCGTAACGGTCGGATCTGTGATCGAGGTGGAACGTGTGGCGCCACTGGGCGATCCCGTTGATATCAAGGTGAAGGGCTATCACCTTTCGTTAAGAAAAAACGAAGCCGAGGGTATCGAAATCGAGTTGTTATAAATCCAAAACAAATCACGTTGAAAGAGGTATCGGCTATGCCGTTGACAATCATCCAGGTCGGTAGAATCGTAAAATTGGTCGCCGTGGAAGCAGGCGGCGGACTCCAGGGCAGGTTGGCCGCGATGGGGTTGGTTCCGGGTGTGGAGATGGAGGTGCTCCGGAATACCCCGCACGGACCTTTTTTGATCGGAGTCAAGGGCAGCCGGATCATGCTCGGGCGCGGGATGGCCCAGAAAATCAGGGTCATGTAAATTTTTTTAACCACAAAGTTAGGTATGCCTAAATATATAAGCAAGAACTAATATTATCGTTTGTCAGACTACAGGAGGCAAGAAAAGAGCATGAAATCCAGGATCATTGTCGCCCTTGCGGGCAACCCGAATTCCGGAAAAACCACCCTGTTCAATGCCTTGACCGGAGCCCGCCAGCATGTCGGCAATTATCCCGGGGTGACGGTGGAACGCAAGGAAGGCTCGCTACGTCACGGGAATTTCGACATGCAAATCATCGATCTTCCCGGAACATACAGCTTGACCGCCTACTCGGATGAGGAAAAGATCGCGCGCAATTTCATTATCGAAGAAAAGCCGGATGTCGTCGTTGATGTCCTGGATTCATCGAATCTCGAAAGAAATCTCTATCTTGCCGTTCAACTGATGGAGTTGGGTGTTCCCCTGGTGCTGGCCTTCAACATGAGCGATATGGCGCGGGCGAGGGGGTATGAATTCGATCTCGACAAGCTGTCCCGTTTTTTCGGGGCGCGCATCGTTCAGACTGTCGGCAATAAGGAGCAGGGAATCCAAGAACTGCTCGATGCCGTTACGGCGACCGCGACGGAAGGCGGCGGAGCGATTTCCCGGCCCACCGACAAGGCTGTGAACGCAGACAATGAAAATCAGGGGGGCGTACATGGGTTTCAGGGCCAGGCGCCGTCCATAAATTATGGAAGCGAAATCGAGGAAGAAATCAACAAGGTCAAAAACCTGATCATCCAGGACGGTGTGGCCGTTGGGAAATACGATGCCCGGTGGCTGGCGGTCAAACTTCTTGAAAACGACAAGGAATTACGTGACTTTATCGGGTCCCCCGCGGTCAACGAGCAGGTCGAGAAAAGCATCGCACACATCGAAAAGGTGATCGGAGAACATCTGGAAACGGCCATTGCCGGCCGCAGGTACGGATTCATTTCCGGCGCCTGCCGGGAATCGGTCCGTTCCACCATTGAGATTCGCCATACGACATCCGACAAAATTGATTCGGTCGTAACGAATCGCGTGCTGGGCCTTCCGGTCTTTCTGGGGCTCATGTATCT
>JAGVTI010000211.1 GCA_019136935.1 Deltaproteobacteria bacterium | reverse complement strand
ACGGAATCGCCCATCATGGTGTAATCGAACCGGGTTTTCGAACCCATGTTCCCGACCACCACCACACCCGTGTTGACCCCGATCCGCATTTTAAGATCCCCGTCGATCTTCTTCCGGAAAGAGGGCCGCAATTCCGCCAGTTTCTCCTGGCATCTCAAGGCGGCCCGGACGCAGCGGACGGCATGATCTTCCTGTAAAAGAGGAGCGTTCCAGAAGGCGATGATGGCGTCTCCCTCGTATTTGTCCACGGTTCCCCCCTCTTCATGAATAATCTCCGTCATGGCCGATAAATATTCGTTCAGGATAGAGGTCAACTCCTCGGGCGACAATTTTTCCGAGATGCCGGTAAACCCCTCCAGGTCCGAAAAGAAGATGGACAATTCCCGGCGTTCGCCGCCCAGTTTCAACCTCTCCGGATTTGCGATCAGTTCCTCGATCACGGCCGGGCTCAGATATTGCTGGAACGCATTCTTGATGAATCTTTTCTGACGGCCTTCCGTACCGTAATAGAGAAGACCGGCGCTGACCAGGGTCAGGACGACCCCTGTCTCCGGTACCACCAGGGGAAGCCAGAATCCCCTGGCATAGGCGAGGGAACAGACGGCGAGAGGCATGCACAGCGAAACCAGGTATATGGCCGCCGTCTTATAGATTTGGGTAACCAGGGAGGAAAAGACCCCCGCAAACAAAACCAGCAGGAGCGTGACAACCAGAGAAACCGCATTCGGCGTTTCCCGGATGAAAGAACCGGACAGAATATTGTCCAGAATGGTCTGATGAATCATGACGCCCGGATAAATTCCGGACAGCGGAATGGATCGCAGATCCATGAGACCGGGGGCGGAAAATCCGAAAAAGACATAGCAATCCCGAAAAACCTGCGGATCGATATCGGGTTTTTCCTCCTGGAGAATCTTGAGCTCGCTCTGGAGGATGGAAGCGGCACTGTAGGCATGCGTGAACCTGGACGGCTGCTTGAAGCGCAGGATCGACCGTCCCTGGCTGTCAAAAGGAATCGGATTGTTTCCCACAACCAGGGTGTTTTTTTCAATCGAGACGTTTTTTTCGGGATGGGCGGTCAAATAGACCCCGAACCCCAAAGCCGGAACCCACTGGTCACCGAAATGGTTTAACAGGGGAACCCTCCGGTAGACGCCGTCCATATCGGGGTTCATGTGCACGTTGGCTAAAAGGAAGGCATGTTCCGAAATTTCCGGAATGGGGAAACTCGCCCTTTTGTAGGTCGCTTTTTCAAGAAAACGGGCCGTATCCCCTTCCCTTCCGGCCGGTACCAGGGGATTTTTCTTGACACCCGCAGGCCAGCCTTGAAATTCCCCGGTGGTTTCACCCAGGAACATCGCCCCCGCAAACTTTCCGCAATTCAGGATCGCCTCGCCGAACAGACGATCGTCCTCGACGCCGTATGCCGAGGGTTCCGTAAAAAGGACATCGAACCCGACCGACCTTGCGCCGCCGCGATGGCAGAAATCAACAATCTTTCCGTAGACTTCCCGCGGCCATGGCCAGGCGAGATCGTTTGTCTGCTTCGCCCAGTCCAGGCTGTTCTGATCCAGAAGAATAAGCCGGACTTTATTGTCCGTTCCTGTTTTTTCAGTCCACCCTTCCAACAGATTGACCCGCCAGTCCCAGCTTCTCAGTTCCCACAGATCCAACCAGCCCGGAATCCACAGGAGAACGGCGACGCTGAACCCCACCAGCGAGGCAAGCAACCCCTGTAAAAGTTTGCGATAGGTCGGGGACTTAAACCTGTTCAGCATAGACGAATCCGATCAATCGACGCCTTCCGTCGCATCCAGGAATCTCTTCTGGCGGGCTGAATTGACGGGAATGGATCCGTGAGCCTGGTACACCTTCGATATTTCCCGGATTCTGCTGTCCGGTGACGGGTGGGTGCGGTAAAAATCAGCGGTATTGGGTTTCAACCGCTGCTTCATGGTCTGCAGGACACGGGTCAAGGCCCCCGGATCATATCCCAGGGCGGCGAGAATATAAAGCGCACCCTGGTCCGCCCTAAATTCCTGGTTTTGCGAATAACCGTTGGCAATCAGAGTGGTTGTGATATCCCCGATCGATCCGTCGAAAAGTTCCGCCAGTTGCTGATTGTCGGCTTTCCGGTCCTTCAATGCTTCTTCCGCAACCATTCCCAGGACCTGGGTGATCCGATCCTGCCGGATGGCCTGCAGGCCGTGCTTGTATTGCACATGGGCGATCTCGTGGGCAACAACGGCGGCAAGCTCGTCTTCCGAACGGCAACACTTCACAAGCCCCTTCGAGATAAAGATCAACCCTCCCGGCGCGGCGAAGGCGTTGATCTCGTCGGAGGCGACAACCAGGAAATGGTAGCCTCCGAATGTCTCGGGGCGCGTGGATGCCAGCGAACAGGACTTTCCGATTAAATTCAGGTAATTCCGTAACTTTTCGTTTTCATAGGGCTTATAGGTTCTGAGGATATTGGCGGCAACAGACCTGCCGATATAATATTCCTGTTCCGGCGTGAAATCCTCGAACGAATTGGAAAAGATGCCGACCGTTTGGCTGATTTTTTCGGCCTCCTGGGAATCGATTTTCCCGGACAGGACTCCCACCGCCGTCGCAACATCGGCCACCGGCTGCACCGTCTCGCAGGATGAAAGGAAAAGGGTGAGAATCAGGATCAGGGAGAATATCCCCGTCTTGCCCAGCGATGATTTAGGATCATTCATGATCGGTCCCCCTTTCGATGTTCAGATTTCCGTCCCTGGCGAATTTCTCGAGCTCGCTCATGGAAGGAGATATTTTTTCCATCCTGTCCACGGTACTGAAATCGAGATCGGGATGTTTCACGGCATAGCCGTTTTCAACGTTTTCGGTAAAGCCCTTCCCGGCCAGGGAAACTTCCCTCGTGGAAGTTTCGCTCCGGGCGGTTGTGCCTCCCGACCTGAGGGTTACCTTAACTGCGGCCAGGGCGGAGCCATGCACCCACCCCGTGATGGAAGGGGCCGCGACCTTCCTTACCTTCAGCCAGGTTTTCCCTGTCGAAACCACGCTGACCTTCTC
>JAGVTI010000242.1 GCA_019136935.1 Deltaproteobacteria bacterium | reverse complement strand
GAGAAAACCCCGGTTCTGAAACACATCAACCTGGATATCCGGGCCGGTGAGGTGGTGGCTTTCGTCGGCATGAGCGGCGGGGGAAAGACCACCCTGGTGAATCTCATTCCCCGCTTCTATGACGTGACGGAAGGGCGGGTTCTCATCGACGGACGGGATATAAGGGATGTGACGATAGAATCCCTCATTTCCCAGGTCGGCATCGTTACCCAGCAGACGTTTCTCTTCAATGACACGGTCAGAAACAATATCGCCTACGGGGACATCCAGACGTCGGACGAGAAGATCGTCGAGGTTGCGAAGGCCGCCAATGCCCACGGTTTCATCATGAACCTGCCCAACGGTTACGATACGGTGATCGGGGAACTGGGGGTCAAGCTTTCCGGAGGGGAAAGGCAGCGGATCTCCATCGCCCGGGCGCTTCTCAAGGATGCCCCCATCCTGATCCTCGATGAAGCGACATCCTCCCTCGATACGGAGTCCGAGGTGGAAGTCCAGGAGGCCCTGGAAAACCTCATGAGGGGCCGGACCACGCTGGTCATCGCCCACCGGCTTTCGACGATCCGTAACGCGGATCGGATCGTTGTCCTGGTGAATGGTGAAATAGTCGAAGAGGGGAGTCACGAAGACCTCATTTCCCGGCAGGGCGAGTATTTCCGGCTGTACCAGATGCAGTTCCGCGAAGGGGACCAGGAAGTGCCCGCAGCGGGAAACGGCGGGACGGTTTCGTAAGACATGGCGGGAATCAAAGGGAACGTCGGCAGAAACGGAGGAACCATCGGAGAATGAAAAAAAAGGACATGCGTGGGGCCGTCGAAGCGATCTGGTCGAAAGAGAGAATCGGTTATCAACCCTTCGAAATTTTCCTCAGAGTCGTCTCTTTGCTGTACCGCCTGCTGATATTCCTGAGGAATCGTTTCTACGACATGGGTCTTCTCCGCCGGGAGAGGTTGCCGTGCAAGGTCGTCAGCGTCGGGAACATTACCGCCGGGGGGACGGGTAAGACCCCCGTGGTGATCTACCTGGCCCGCCTTCTCAAGGAGAAGGGCTTCCGGCCGGCGGTGCTCAGTCGCGGCTACAAAGGAAAGGCGAAAGCGCCGATCAATGTCGTATCCGACGGGAACCGCCTGTTCATGAAGGCGGAGGATTGCGGGGACGAGCCGTTCCTGATCGGGAAGTCCGTTGCCGGCGTTCCTGTCCTGACCGGCCCCAAGAGGGTTATAACGGGGCGGGTTGCCGTTGAGCAGTTCGGGGCGGATGTCCTGATTCTCGACGATGCCTTCCAGCACCGGCAGCTGGCCCGGGATCTCGATATCGTCCTGGTGAGCGCGGGAAGACCCCTGGGAAACGGTTTTTTGCTTCCGGCAGGGCCGCTGCGGGAATCCCCCGCATCTTTGAAACGGTCGGATTTGATCGTTCGGACGGGTGACGACGCCGAAGTCGTTTCCCTTTCCGTGTCCGGGCCGGAGTTTCGCGCCCGTCACCGGGCGGCGGCCGTTATCAATGCGGCGACGGGCCTTGATTTTCCACTGGAGGATCTTCGGGGGCAAAGGGTTTATGCCTTCTCCGGTATCGCCTACCCCGAGGCTTTCCGTAAAACCTTGACGGCGGCCGGTGCCGTGGTCGTCGCTCTCCTGCCTTTTCCCGATCATCACGTCTACAGCCGGGAGGATATCCGGGAGATCCAGAAAAGAGCGGAGGAAGAAAAAGCCGACCTGATCATGACGACGGAAAAAGACGGCGTGAAGTTAAACCGTTTCCACATGTTCCTGGAGAAGATCCACCTTCTTCGCATCACCATGGATTTTACCCCCGACGAAAAGGCCTTTTCCGATGCGGTTCTGGAAAAACTGGGTCATCCACAGGCGGATTGAGATCCATGACGGCGGAGGCGGCGTGATGTTGAACGGCGGAAAACAGTGTGTCATGATACCCGATGAGATCAGGAGCGATGCATAAACACGACAGAAACGGAGATATACCGATCGAAGTGGTCGTCGGATGCTTCGGCCTGATTCCTTCGTATCTGAGGAAAACATTGTTCAGAGGATTGTGGAGGCTTTTCTACCATCTTTCGCCGCGGCATCGTTTTATCGCCGTTCACAATCTTCACCGGTCTTTTCCCGACAAGTCCATGGCGGAAATTGTGAAAATCGCGAAAGGGGCCTATCGGAATCTGGCGTTTGTGTCGGCGGAATTCTTCGATTTACCGCGCCTGAACCCGGAACGCCTGAACCGTATTCTGGAAATCGAGGGAATGGAAAACCTTCAGACGGCCCTGGGGAAAAAAAAAGGGATTCTGCTCTTCGGCGCCCATTTCGGAAACTGGGAACTGATGGCCGTGGCGGCATCACAGTTTACCGGTCCCATGACCGCCATTTACCGGCCTCTGGACAACCCCTTCCTGGACCGCGTCGTGAGGTATGTCCGCTCTTCGACGGGCAATATCGTCGTTCCGAAGCGCCGGGCCATGCTGCAGATGTTACGTGCCCTCGACAAGGGCGGTGCGGTCGGCGTTCTCATCGACCAGAACGTGTCCTGGAGAGAGGGGATTTTTGTCGATTTTTTCGGCAGGCCCGCCTGTACTACGGACGGATTGGCCCAGATGGCGCTCAGAACGGAAGCCCCGGTGATTCCGGCTTTTATCGTGCGGAAGTCAGACGGACGTTACCGGCTGATCATCGGGGAAGAGGTGGAAATGGTCCGGACTGGTGACCGGGATGATGACGTCCGGGTCAATACCCAGAAATTTACCGGGGTGATCGAGGACATGATTCGTCAATATCCGGATCAATGGTTATGGCTGCACAACCGCTGGAAAACAAAGGTTCATCAGCTTCGGAAGCGATAACCCGGCCGATGACCTTTACGGACAGGGTGCCGCCCTCCGGGCTGGATTAGATAGAGGCACTTTAGTGAAGAAAGAAGATGAAAATTTCCATTCGTACGTCCCGGCGCATTGAAGACGCGCGCAACATTCTCGTCCGGGGCACAAACTGGATCGGCGATGTCATCATGACCCTTCCCGCCATGGCGGCCATCCGCAGGGCATTCCCCG
>JAGVTI010000058.1 GCA_019136935.1 Deltaproteobacteria bacterium | reverse complement strand
TTCGAAGACAATTTTCCTTCTCCCCTTTATTTGCAGGGAGACGAATTACGCTGGGACGTTTCAGGCCGTTTCGACCTGTCGAATTTGTATCATGGCTGACGGTCTCTTCCTCGACGACACGTATCACGATCGCCGTACCCTGGCTCAACTGGCCCGCCGAAAAAAAACGTCTCCGCAGGTCCCCGACTGGGAGCACGCCTTCTGGGCGTTTCTTTCCGAATGGCTGGACGAGCGGACGGATATCGCCATCCGGACCTCCGGCAGCACGGGCACCCCGAAAACCCTGCGGATACGCAAAGACCTCTTTTTGAACAGCGCCGCCATGACCCTGGATTTTCTGAAAGTCCGCCCGGGGGAAAAAGCCCTGCTGTGCCTTTCCGCAGACTACATTGCGGGGAAAATGATGATTGTCCGGGCCATGTGCGGCAATTTGAAACTTTCCGTTATCGCCCCCCAGGTGGAGGCGATTTTATCCCACGACGATGCGGTCGACTTTTCCGCCATGGTCCCCCTGCAGGTCCGGACGATCCTGAATCGACCGGATGGAAGAACCCGGATCGGACGGATCGGGAAGCTTCTCATCGGCGGCGCCCCCATCTCCCCGGATATCGAAGAGCAGCTGGCCGGTCTGGACAACCAGATTTACGCCACCTACGGAATGACGGAGACGGTCTCCCACATCGCCTTGAGAAGGCTCAGCGGACCGGAGCGCTCTCCTTATTACCAGGTTTTCCCCGGCGTCCGCATTGCCGTGGATGAGAACAGCTGTCTGGTGATCAGGGCCCCTGCCCTCGCGGACTGCCCGGTTCACACAACGGATATCGTGAGGATGGTCAGTCAAACCGAATTCGAAGTCATCGGCCGATATGACCACGTCATCAACTCGGGGGGCATCAAGCATTCTCCGGAAATCATCGAGCAAAAGCTGGCAGGCGTCCTTTCCGACCGTTTCATCATTTCCTCCATGCCGGATCGCAAACTGGGGGAAAAACTGATTCTCATCGTTGAATCAACAGATCCGAAGAAATACGATTGGGAACGTCTCAAAACCGTTTTGCAGGGAAGGCTGCTCCCCTACGAATGCCCGAAAAGGGCCTTTTTCCTGGAAAAGTTTCCCGCCGTCGGCAACGACAAACTCTCCAGAAGGGAAATCTCGCGGAAAGCCTTGGAAGATTAGGGGTCAGGTCTTGCTTTTTTCCACTTTTGCCATAATAAGTCTGGACAGAAGTTCTTGGAAATGGTATAAGGTCTTAATATTATTCATGTAACTGGAGTTATTCATCATGATGGGCATGGATCAGAAACCTCAAGGGAGCTTATTTCATATCGGTATCGATATGGAAAAACGAGTCAGGGCAAATCATCCCCTGCGGAAGGTCAGGGAACGGATCGATTTTGATTTTACCTATTCGGAAGTGAAAGACCGCTATGGCCATAACGGCAATGTTTCCATTCCTCCTCCGGTAATTCTGAAGCTCATGTTGCTTTTGATTTTCTACAATGTGCGTTCCGAGAGGGAGTTAATGGATACCCTTCCCGAACGCATGGATTGGATGTGGTTTTTGGGCTACGATCTGGAGACGGTGATCCCGAACCACAGCGTTTTGTCCAAAGCTCGGAAGAGATGGGGGGAAGAGGTTTTTCGCAGCTTTTTCGAGCGGGTTGTTCTGCAATGCGTGGAATCCGGGCTCGTAGACGGCCGCAAGATATTTGTCGATTCGAGTCTGGTGGATGCCGATGCCTCCAACAATTCGATTATCGATACGAAGAATCTGAAACAGCAACTGCACCGGAACTACCGGAAACTGGAATCCCGTCTGGCAGAGGCCGGGGAGAGGACAAGCTCACCGAGAAAATACAGAAAGACAAACGACCGCTATATGTCCACAACCGACCCGGATGCGGGGATTGTCAATCGAGGGAAGGCCAAGCTTACCTATCAGGTGCATCGGGCGGTTGACGGTCAGAGTGAAATCATTACGGCAACCGATGCCGCCCCGGGGGATGTCAACGAAGCCTCTTTGATGCTGCCGCTGTTGGATCAGCACAACGAAATAACGGGATTAAAGGCGGCGACGATTGTGTGTGACAGCAAGTACGGCACCATTGAGAATTTTCTGGCCTGTCATGACAGAGGCATTCAGGCGCATACTCCCGACCTGCATGAAGTGGCAGTGAAGAGAATGAAAAAGCAGGGGCTCTTTTCGGAAGACTGCTTTGTTTATGATCCGGTCGGCGATACCTACCGGTGTCCGGCAGGGAACTTTCTCAAGCCGAAATCGTTACATCGCAACCGTTCCGGCAGGGATTATGCGGCGCCGAAGAAGATTTGCGCTGCCTGCGGATTGAGAGACCAGTGCACAAAGAATAAAACGGGACGGACGATCATGCGTCATTTGCGGCAAGCAGACCTGGAGATGATGCGCGAGGCAAGTCGTTCCCCCGAATCGAAACGGGATATCAGAACCCGGCAGCATTTGATGGAGCGTTCCTTTGCCAGAGCGACGAGATATAACTTTGACCGGGCACGGTGGCGGGGACTCTGGAAAATGAAGATTCAGGAGTATATGACCTGTGCCATCCAGAATATCCAGGTTCTGATCTCGCAGGCGACGAAACGGAAGAATTGCGCGGTGGCGCGAGCTTCGGCATGGTCAAACCGACTCATCACCTCTGTATTCTTCCTATTGTTGGCATTGTGGTCGTCAAATGCTCCATTACGCCGGAGATATGCCCTTGTCGAATGCGCTTTTCAAAAAACTGAATCGATAGCATAACACCGCAGACGAGAGAAATTCTCAAAACGAATTAACGTTCGGGCAACAACCCGTAAAGATTTGACCCCAGGTTTTCCAGCAATTCCCACCGGGTATAAGCCTTTTCAAGTTCATCTTCCACTTCGTCCAGGCGGCTCTGGAGACGTGCGACGTCCTGCCCGGCCGTTTTGTATAGTTCGGGGTCGGAAAGGGCGGAAAAAAGATCTTGTTTTTCCGCTTCCAGTGATTCGATCCGCCCAGGCAGCGCTTCCAGTTCCCGCTGCTCCTTGAAGGTCCGCTTCC
>JAGVTI010000342.1 GCA_019136935.1 Deltaproteobacteria bacterium | reverse complement strand
GCGTTTTCGTTTTCCCGGTCCATCTCCGCCGAGGACAGGGCGATGAGTTTTCCCCTGTGCTCGACGCCGAAATAGCGGACGTCACCGGCCATGGTTTGGGACAGGTAATCCGGCCGGTCGATGGGAAACGGATAGGAGGGGAAAACCCGTTCATACAGGTGAGCCATGCAGACCGCGTCTTCGGGGCCGCAGGGACGGATGCGAAACGGAAAACCGGCCTTGGCGGGCCGGCCTGCCGTTGTGCGCCGTTCGGCAAGCCTGCGTATCCGGTCGAGGTCTTCCTCCCGTTCTTCACGGTGCCGGGCTGCAAGCAAGTACTTGCAGAGAAAAAGCGCTTTCCCCCGCCCCCCGAAAAAACCGGGAACGGCCGCCTCGATTTCATAGCCCCCTTTCAGAAACGCCCCTGAAGCGGCTTCGGAGACCTTGGCGAAGATTTTCGTGTACCCTTTTTCCGCGGCAAGGCGCTCCATCCAGGCGATCAGCCGCTGCGTATCCGCGGCACCTTCCTTCATCAGGTAAATCCTCCGGTTCAGCGGGCCGTGCTGGATACGGGCGCCTTCGATCTCTTCGATCCTGTCGGGAATGTATTTCATCCGCCGCTACCCTTGCAGGTCCCTGCGGGCATGGCGCTCGTTATCCGCAGGGATGAGGGAAATGGTTTTGTCGTAATCGTCCAGAAGCTTTCCGATGCCGAGAGCCTTGTAATCCTCGGTGTCGTCGTTTTCATGCTGGAGGACGCAGGAGGTGCAGTCCCGGTTGCAGATGATCGGTTCATACGTGTCCGGTTCCTTGTAGGTGGTGATGACCCCTTCGTAGTTCCGCAGGACGACCTTCGTGGGAGACCAGGATATCAGGTAGTTCGGCATGACCGGAATTTTGCCGCCGCCGCCGGGGGCGTCGATGACGTAGGTCGGCACGCACAGCCCGCTCGTGTGGCCGATCAGGCTTTCCATGATCTCGATGCCTTTCCCGATCGGCGTGCGGAAATGGGAAAGGCCCTCCGAGAGATCGCACTGGTAGAGGTAGTAGGGCCGGACGCGATTGGCCGCAAGGGCGTTGACCAGGGTGCGCATGATGTGGGTGCAGTCGTTGACCCCCGCCAGAAGGACCGATTGGTTTCCCAGGGGAATACCCGCGTTGGCGAGTTTGTTCAGGGCGGCGCGGGAAGAACCGGTCAATTCGCGCGGGTGATTGAAATGGGTGTTGAGCCACAGGGGATGATATTTTTTCAGGATGGAAACCAGGTTGTCGGTGATGCGATACGGCAGGACGACGGGTGTGCGCGTCCCGATCCGGATAATCTCGATATGCCTGATCGATCGTAATTCCGACAGGATCCACCCCAGATAGTCGTCGGAAAGCATGAGGGGGTCTCCTCCGCTCAAAAGCACGTCGCGGATTCGCGGTGTTTGGCGGATATAGTCGAGACCTTCCATAATTTCCTTCTGGGTGGGAATGGAATCGGCATCGCCGACGCGCCTTTTCCGTGTGCAGTGGCGACAGTACATCGCGCACATGTTGCTGACCAGAAACAGAATCCTGTCCGGGTAGCGATGGGTTACTCCCTGCACGGGACTGTCACGGTCTTCGTGAAGCGGGTCGGCCATGTCGTCCGTCACGACATTCAATTCCAAGGGCGAGGGAAAGCACTGCCTGAAGACCGGGTCAAAAGACATTTCGTTTTCGGTGTTGTTGATCAGGGACAGGTAGTAAGGCGTGATTGAAATGGGAAATTTGGCTTCCGTCATCTCGAATCGCCGGCGCTGTTCCATGCCGAAGGGCACTTCCATCCATTTTTCGAATGTTTCGGTGTCGCGCACGCAATGCCGCAACTGCCATTTCCAGTTTCTCCAGTCCGCAACGGTGGCGCCCGGATCGATGGCTTTCATGATTCTTCTCTGTCTGTTCGGTAAGTTCATAAAACCCCCTTAAAAAACAGCGGCCCGGCTTCACAGCGAATAGAGCGGTCCCTTCCGGCCTCTTATTCGAAGACGGGCCATCCGGCATATCGCCGGAGATTTCTTCCGGGTGCCGGTCGGTTTTTTTCATTCCTAATGCTTTGCATACAAATAATTTGTTTGCAAAGCATTAGCACAAGACTCGCGCGGCGACAATGAAATAACGACCTTGCCCCTTATTTTTTCGGTCCGTCTCCCCCGGTATCCGTGGTTCAGGCGCAGGTGGTTCCGCCGCAGGGCCATCCGGCCGGTCATTCCAAGTCTTGCATTTTTTTCGGCATTATGGTTTAAGGGCAAGAACTTTTCATATGGAATGAAGGGTATCCTGCAGATTTACAATGGCGAGGTCCTTGGAGCATGACGGGGCTCAATTTTGCGCGGAAATACATCAATCCGGTACGTCGGCTGATCATTTGGCTGGAAGGTTTCAATCCACGGGAGGCGGTTGCCGAATCCATCAGGGAACCCATCACTCGATCGTTTTCCCATCAGGGGTTGAACCTGAACGTGATGAGTTTCAACATCCGGCGGGGCACCCGGCGGGACGGCCGTAATCACTGGATGTTTCGCCGTCCCCTTGTGCGGGAGGTCTTGAACCGCTATCGTCCCGATGTATTGGGGCTCCAGGAAGCCCTGGATTTCCAGATGTCTGAAATCCGCGCCATGCTGCCCGGGTATGAAAAGGTCGGCGTGGGGAATCTCGGCGGCGGCCGGGGGTTGCACACGGCCATCTTTTACGACGCCATCCGCTTTTTCGTGTCCGAAGCGGGGACCTTCTGGTTTTCCACCACCCCGGACATTCCGCGCTCAAGGGGGTGGGGGAACATCATTCCACGCACCTGCACCTGGGCGCGGCTGGTTGAAAGGGACTCCGGGCGGGCTTTTTATTTCTACAACATTCACCTGGATCATCTTTCCCGGCGTTCCCGCAAAAAAAGCGTTGTCCTGTTGACCCGACATATCCAGGGGCGGCGTTTTCCCGACCCCTTTATCCTGACCGGTGATTTCAATGCCGGCGAAGAAAACCCTTCCATCGGATATTTAAAAGGCGGGAATCGCTTGAAAATGGAGGCGGGGTTGCCGCGATTCAATCCGGTTCCGTTAAAGGACACCCTG
>JAGVTI010000214.1 GCA_019136935.1 Deltaproteobacteria bacterium | reverse complement strand
CCTCTTCGGGAGAGCGCCCCAGCCTTGCCTGCAGCTTTTCAAAGGCCGCTTCCAGCTTGTTGTCCTTGCTCCGCGTGGAGCGCGGCACCCAGTCCCGGGAACGCATTTCATCCAGAACCGCCCCCCGTATCCGGAAACGGGCGTAGGTTTCAAACTGAACGTTCCGTTTGGCGTCATACTTTTCCAAGGCCGACATGAGTCCGATAATGCCGACATGGACCAGGTCCTCGCGGTCGGCGACATGCGCCGGCAGCCGGGACGTGATTCTCCCCACGACGTTTTTAACGAGGGGGACGTATTTCATGATGAGCTGGTCTCGTTCTTTTTTGTTCACGGTCACTGTTAAATGGCGTCCCAGAAAAAGCCGAATGTCCCGGCCGTATCCGCCTCCGGTTCTTCCCGCCCGATTTTATCCGCCAGGGTCCGCATGCATTTACTGGCGGGCGAATGGGGGAAAAGGGATACGAACGGTTTCTGCTGCCGCACGGAGTCCGAAATACACTCGTCCCGCATGACATAGCCCAGATATTCGACGGAGACGTTCAGAAAATGGTTGGTCGCCTGGTTCAGGCGGGCGAAAACCTCCTTGGCCTCTTCCTCGTTTTTCACCATGTTCACCAGAACACGGAAATGTTCCTTGGCGTGACGCTGATGCAGAACCTTGATCAGGGCGTAGGCATCGGTAATGGCCGTCGGTTCGGGAGAGGTCACGACGATGATTTCCTGGGCCGCCATGTTGAAGTACATCACGTTTCCCGCAATGCCGGCCCCCGTATCGATCAGCATGAAGTCCACCTGCTCCTGGAGGGTCTTGATCTCGTCGATCAGGGTCAGTTTGTGGCCCTTCGACAAATCGGACATTTCCTGGATACCGGAGGCGGAAGGGAGGATCATGAATCCTCCCGGTCCCTGCACGATGACATCCCGGACCGACTTCTCCCCGCTGAGCACGTGGTAGAGATTATACTTCGGCGTCAGCCCCAGGACCACGTCGATGTTGGCCAAACCCGCATCGGCATCGAGAACGAGGACCTTCTTCTTCATTTTCGACAGGAGGTAGGCCAGGTTCGCCGATATATTCGTTTTGCCGACCCCGCCCTTCCCGCTTGTCACGGCAAGGACCCTGACCCGTTTTCTCGCGGTATGCCGGCCATGTTTCTCTTGTGCGGGGGAAGCGCTTACGCTTTCAGAGGGAAAAGCACCTTTCCTTCTTATTTCTCTGAGCACAGATGCCTGATCCAATTTACCAACCTCTCATTCTTTATGGTCATGACACGAAAAAAAATTCCCCCGTCCAGCATTCGTATTGCCTTAATGAAGCGTCCCGGCTACGATCAGCTTCGCCAGGTTTTCCGAGGTCACCTCCTCGATATCATGGGGCACGTTCTGCCCCGTCGTAACATAGGAAACGGGTTTCCGGACCTTCTCCACCAGGTCGAAGAGAAATCCGAATCGCCGGCACTCGTCCATCTTGGTCAGGATGATCCGGTCGATCCCAAGATCCTCAAAACGGGAAAGGGTGTTGTAAAGATTCTCCCGGCTCGAAACCAGGCTGAGCAAAAGACTCATTTCAACCCCATCCCGCGAGGCGAACATATCCCTTGTCCTTTCGAAGTGGGACAGATCGTTCAGGCCCATGCCGGGCGTGTCGACGAGGATGACATCCCGATCGGAAAAGTCCTCGATGACCTTCCGCAGGCCGTTTATGTCCGCTGCAACCTGCACGGGAATGCCCATGATCCGCGCGTAGGTTTTCAGCTGCTCGGGCGCGGCGATGCGGTATGTATCCGTCGTCGCCAGCCCCACCCGTTTTTTCCCGCCCAGGGTATAATGGGCGGCCAGCTTCGCGATGGTCGTCGTTTTCCCCACGCCGGTCGAACCGACAAAAACCTTGATCCTGCCGTCGATACCGGCGGGCTGTTTTCGTCTGATACGGTTCCGGATCAGATCTTCGACGAGTTTCATCCCTTCTTCCGGCGTTCCGGGGCGGTCCGTCATGGTCCCCCGGTTGAGCATTTCCAGGAGAATACAGGCACTCTTTTTGGAAACCCCCTGGGCGACCAGGCGGGAATAGACTTGGGACAGGTGGTTTTTTCCCCCTGTATCCTTCAGGCCCAGAAGATCGAACAGGATGTTGAAACGTTCCTTGACCTCTCCGAATGCATCGAACATTTCATCCCGCTTTTTCAACTCCCGCAGGAGAACCTTCAGTTCACCGATATCCTCTTTCAGGCCATCCCATTCGTTTTTATCCCCCAGCGGCGGAATACCCGGCACAGGCAAGGAACCGTCTCCGTTTCCGTCCCGTCTGCCGGGAAACGAACGGGAAAGGGGCGTTTCTCCGTCGTCTTTTGCCGCAACCACCTCAATGCGGGGCGTTTTCCCGCCGGACAGCTGCTTGTTTGATAAAATGATGGCATCCGGTCCGAGTTCCCTTTTGATCTTTTCCAGGGCCTCCTGAACGTTTTTCGCCTCGTAACGCTTGATCTGCATCCTACAACTCCACCATGCCTAAAGACCGGATACTCGCTTCCCGGGCGATCTCGTTATGGGACAGAACCACCATATTGGGGAAAAACCTCTCCAGAATATTGCGCAAATGGATTCTTACGGCGGGGGAACACAACAGGATCGGCTGAAGTCCCTGGGACGTGAACAGGCCGACCGCCTTCTGCAGATTTCCGACCACCTGCCGGACCGTATTCGGATCGGGAGAAACGAAGGATTCGTACTCCGTGTGCTGGATCGAGCGATTGATGACGTCCTCGATTTCGGGGGATATCATCATGACGTTGATGTTGCCCTCCGAATCCTCGTATTGCTTGGTAATGACCCGGGCCAAACCCTGCCTGACATAACCGGTCAGGATATCGACATTTTTCGTAATGGAAATGTAATCCGCCAGGATTTCGATAACCGTCATGAGGTTCCGGATGGAAATCCGCTCGCGGAGCAGGCGCTGAAGGACCTTCTGCAGCACCCCCAGGGGAACCACCTTCGGCACCAGTTCTTCGACGACCCTGGGATAGGTCAGGGCAAGCTGATCCAAAATGGTCTGGACTTCCGGCCGGCCCAGCAGTTCATCCGCGTGGGATTTGACG
>JAGVTI010000028.1 GCA_019136935.1 Deltaproteobacteria bacterium | reverse complement strand
GACGGTTACCTTCTGGGAGCTCATCATCGATTCACGAATGACCCGCCGGTTGAGTTTTCCATACAGGGCCGCAATGCCAAAGGCCGCGAGGCTCGCCAGCGCGGCGGCCTCCGTCGGCGTCGCCACGCCGATCATCATGAGCCCCAGGGCGATCAGGATGACGACGGCCAGGGGCATCAGTTCATGTAAAGCGGCAAAAATTTTTTCCTTCAGGCTTATTTCGGAGAACTCGTACCTGGGGGCGAGCGATGGGTTGATCATGCATCGGATCACCACGTAGGCGATGCAGATCGACAGCAGGATGTATCCCGGGATGATGGCATTGATGAGGAGCCGGCCGATGGAAACCTCGGCGAGGCTGCCCAGAAGGACGGTCAGGGCGCTCGGCGGAATGATCATGTCGAGAGACCCGGAAGCCATGATCGGCCCCAGGACCATCGATTTGCTGTAACGCCGTTTCATCATCTCGGGAACCATCAGCGAGGCGATCACGGCGGTGCTCGCCACGGTGGCGCCGCTCAGAGCGCCGAAAAGCCCCCCGATCAGAAAGGTCACGACGCTCAACCTTCCCGGGATTCTGCCGACCATCTTTGAAAAGGCGTCGAGGGCCTTCGTCACCAGCCCGGCATGGTAGAGGACCTCACCCATGAGAATGAAGAAGGGAATCGCCGTCAGATTGAATTTGGTCAGGGAGTCGAAGATGCTGACAACCAGCTGGGTCAGTCCGAACGGACCGCCCATGAGCATGTAAGCGGCGACGGTGGTGACGCACAGGAAAGAGAAGGCCACCGGCAGACCGGTGAACATCAGGATGAACAGGCCGCCGAAAAGCAGTGCCAGTACCCACCACCAATCCATGATGAAAAGAGACCCTCCCTATCCTGACTTCAATGTCCCTCGACAAACCACCGAGGGATCAATCCGGTTCAGGATTCTCCTCTCCGCCCATGACAAAACGGGCCAGCACCCAGATGCGGGCAACGAACACGATGAAGAGAAGAAATCCACCCAGCGGAATCACTCCCACAAGCATCCACTGCGGCGTATCGAGGATGCCCATGACCGTCACCTCCCGCTCGAAATAGTCGATGGTCACCACAGCGCCCTGCCAGGCGAGGACAAGGCTCACCAGAGCACCGGCGACGGACGTAACGGCCCTGAACCCGGCGGCCGTCCTCGGCTTCAGGTTATTCAGGATCAGGTCGACTTCGACATGGCCGTTTTGACGCAGCAGCCAGGCCGTCCCCAGAAAAGTGATGTAGAGCATCAGGTAGCTGCTTATCTCGACCACCCATGGTACGGACTGCCCCCAGAGATAACGGGCCGCCACCGCACAGGAAATGGCGAACATCATGAAAATGACCATGAAGGCCGCGATCCATGCCACGGCCGTATTCAGCTTGTCGAGAAAAATGCCCGCCGGACCCTTCTTTTTCATCATCGCCGCTCCCGCACCGGGAAGAAAACCCTGTCGAGGAATATCAACGCCGCCGCCGAGCTACTTCCCTGGTTTCTTACCCAGCAGACTCCGCAGGATCGCACCCTGTTTGGCATCTTTTTTCAGGACCTCCTTCCAGGAGGCCTCATAGGCCGTCCGGAGATACTTGTCCGATTCGGCCCTGGTAAGCCTTGTTTCCTTGAGACCTTTTTTCCGCAATTTTTGACGATCCTCCTGGACGAGCTTTTTGAAGTGATCGTACGCCTCGCGTTCCGTTGCCTGCATGGAGACATTCAACACATCCTGCAGATCCTTGGGCAGTTTATTCCAGGCATTGACATTGACCAGGCCGATCACGTCCACCTGGTAAAAAGACGGTTCCATGACAAATTTCGTCACTTCGTCCCACCCTAAATCGCCGATGCCAAGGGACGGCCAGCCATAGGCCTTGATCATGTTCCGCTGAAGGGCGGAGTAGACCTCGCCCGGGTCCGTGGCAACGGGCACCGCCCCCAATGCCTGGGCGAACGCCTTGTAGGCGGGGGTAACCCTGACGGGCATCCCCCTGAAATCCGCAAGCGATCTCACCGGGGTAACGGTGTACAGATTATAAGAAAGCCCGGGGGTTCCTCTGCCCAGGTAGTAGGCATTCAGCTTATTCCAGTAGATCTTCCGGTAGAAATCGGCGACTCCGGTTTTTCTTTCATCCCATGGCGTCATGGTTGAAAGCTTGGCGCCTTCCACCACCGGCAACTGGGCGACATTGTAGGTATGCGCCGTCCAGGCCACGTCGATGACGCCGTTTCTCAACGCCTCGACCAGCTGGAAAGAAGGAATGGCTTCCGGTCCTCCGCCCCAGACCAAGACAAGTCTCCCTTTCGAGTTCTCCCTGACTTTCTTCTGAAGTATCCAGAGGGCGTCGTTCATTTTGTTGTTCTGGGCCCACGCACTGATCACCCTCAGTTTAACGGGCTTCCCCGCCGCCTGAACCGCCCACGGAAAAACGAGCGAAGAAACCATCAGGACCATCACCACCCCGACGACAAGGACTCCCCTGTATCTCTGCCGGTTCATCATGACCTCCTTTCAAAGCGTTCTCCAAGCTGCCGAGCACAGGCATTTCAATACGCCATCAAGACGGTTCATGCAAGAATATCCTGAACAGGAACACCTGAATTCAGCAGGAAGGCGAAATATGTGCGGATTCCAGAAGGGATTCAGAGATCAAAAACAGTGACCCTTTGTGTAATGAGGACACCGCCTCCCGGCCGAGTTTTCCGGGAGGCCGAAACCGGGCCTTTCCCGGGGGGGCGGAAACATAACCCGGAAAGACCGAGAGCAAGCCCCCCGCCTACGCACCGGTTTTTTTCATCTCGGCAGCCCCCGAAGAACATCATGCAGAAAACCGAATCCAATCCTCTCTTGCTCAAGCCGAACCCGGTCCCCCCAATGGTTCCGGAGCATCTGATCGTAAAGGACGCTTTCCTCGGAATTCAACCGCGCAAGGGTTCCTGTTTCAGGCTGTGCCTCCACTCCCCAGAGCGACCTATGGGCTAAGAGTGTCTGCAGATCCATGAGAAAAGACACGGCGTGGGGAAAGAACCCACGCAATTGATTGAGAATGGCGAATCCGTGGGTATCGATATCTCCCCAATAGTAGATG
>JAGVTI010000113.1 GCA_019136935.1 Deltaproteobacteria bacterium | reverse complement strand
AAACTCGAACCGGTCATACACGATTTTATCGTAGATATCATCCGAGATAACCAGAATACCCGCATTCAGAATGACTTCCCCCAGGGCCTTCAGCTCGGAAGCCGTGTAGGCGACGCCCGACGGATTGGAGGGGCTGTTGAGGATGATCGCCTTCGTTTTGGGGGTGATGGCTTTCTTCAATTGATCAGGATGAAGTTTAAAACCGTCCTTCACATCTGTTCTCACGATGACCGGTGACCCTCCCGCAAGGACGACGATATCCGGATAGGATACCCAATAGGGGGAAGGAATCAGGACCTCGTCTCCCTCCTCGAAAAGGACCTGGGCCAAGTTATACAGGGTATGCTTCGCCCCGCAGGAAACGACGATTTCCGGCCGCCGGTAGGTGAGTCCGTTATCCTTTTCGAATTTTCCGATGATGGCGTCTTTCAATTCGTCCGTACCGCCGACGGGCGTATATTTCGTAAAGCCTTCCTCTATCGCTTTGATCGCCGCACGCTTGATATTCTCGGGCGTATCGAAATCGGGTTCACCCGCGCCGAAGCCGATGACATCCCGGCCCTCCGCACGCAGAGCATTCGCCTTCGCCGTAATGGCGAGGGTTGGAGACGGTTTGATCAAAGATATCCTCGCAGAAAGCAACATGGCGTTTACTCCTTTACGTTTCCATATTTTTTAAGCAGATTCTGGTACACCAAATCCGGAACCAATCCTTTAACATTACCACCCAAGCTTGCGGCTTCATTTATTATTTTGGAACTGGTATAGAACCACTTGTAACCGGTCATCAGAAACACCGTTTCAATATCGCGGTTTAACCGCCGATTGATCAGGGCCATCTGGAACTCGTATTCAAAGTCGGACAGGGCCCTCAAACCTCTCAAAATAACACTGGCGCCGTTATCCCTCACATAATCGACAAGCAGGCCGGACGAGACATCCACCCTGACCCTTTCCTGGTCCTTGATGACCTCCTTGATCATGTGCATTCGTTCTTCCACGGTGAAACGAGAAACCTTGTTGGGATTGTGGGCAATGAGAACGATCAGCTGATCGAACATCCTCAAACCTCTTCGAATCAAATCGACATGGCCGTTGGTGATGGGATCGAAAGAACCCGGATAGACAGCAATTTTCTCCATTGAATTTTCATCCGCCTGTTATTTTATTTTTATGAAAGACAGCATGGAATCTCCGTAGGTTCGCTGATCTTCCACGCTGTACCTCTCATCCGCCAATGCAACCGGTTCCCGCTTCGAGTGCTGAACCACTATCCAGGTTGCGGGGTCAACCATTTCCGCCCCGTCGATTCGAGAGATGGCGTCTTCGATCAGGCCTCTCCGGTAGGGCGGATCAATAAAGATATAATCGAAGGGGATATTCAACCGGGCGATTTCAGGGATCCCTTTCTTCATATCCATGCAGATGACCTTTGCGTTTTCTTCAAAACCCAGCCGACGGATATGATCCTCGATCGATCTTGTCAGTCCCCCGTTCCTTTCGAGAAAAACAGCCATCGAGGCCCCGCGGCTGAGGGCCTCGATCCCGACGCTTCCCGTCCCCGCAAAAAGATCCAGAAAATTTTTTCCGGCGACGGAGGGAAGGATGTTGAAAAGAGCTTCCTTGATCATGTCCGTCGTCGGCCGGACATCGGCCACTTTCGGACTTTTCAGCAGGAACCCCTTTTTCGATCCCCCTGCAATCCTCATAGGTATTCTTTAATGAGCACTTCCGCAATCTGAACCGCGTTCAGGGCCGCTCCCTTCCTCAAATTGTCGGCGACCACCCACATGTTGATTCCATTGGCGATGGACTCGTCTTCGCGAATTCGTCCTACGAGGGTATCATCGCCCCCCGCGGCATCGATCGCCAACGGGTATATCCGGTTGGCCGGATCATCGACCACACGAACACCGGGGGCCCGGCTGAGAAGATCCTTGACTTCCCGGGCGGTAATCTTCTTCTCCGTCTCGATATTAACCGATTCGGAATGGCCGAAGAATACAGGCACCCGGACGGTGGTAGCGGTCACGGCGACGGAATCATCGTTAAAGATCTTCTTGGTTTCGTTGATCATCTTCATCTCTTCCTTCGTATAACCGTTCTCGATGAAAGCATCGATTTGCGGCAGGCAATTGAAGGCGATCCGGTAGGGATAGACTTTTACAACCGGTTCCTGGCCGGACAAAAGCGCCCGGGTCTGCAAAGAAAGCTCCTCGATGGCTTTTTTCCCCGTCCCCGATACGGCCTGGTACGTCGACACGACGATCCTTTTGATTCTCACGGCGTCGTGAATGGGTTTCAAAGCAACCACCATCTGAATCGTCGAACAATTCGGGTTGGCGATGATGCCCTTGTTTTTATACTGGGCAATGGCCTCCGGATTCACTTCGGGAACGACCAGGGGAATATCCGGCACCATGCGGAAAGCGCTGGTATTATCCACGACAACGCATCCCGCCTTGGCGGCGATGTGCGCGAATTTTTCACTGATACTTCCTCCGGCGGAGAACAACCCTATCTGAACCCCTTCGAAGGAATCTTCTTTCAACACCTCAACGGGAATGGACTCGCCCTTGAATTCGAGAGTCTTCCCGATCGAACGCTCCGATGCCAATAACTTCAATTTCCCGACTGGAAAATTTCGCTGTTCCAGAGTCTTAACCATTTCATTTCCCACAGCCCCTGTGGCACCCACGACCGCAACTTGATAGGTTTTCATAAAAACAACTCCCTCTTACATGGTTTCAGTGTCTGTGATGAATCTCGATTCGCTTTCACCCATGCTTTTTTAAGATCCGTCACGCAACTATTTATTTTGCTTAAGGCAGCAGGAACGCTTGAGTCGAGTATCAGGAGAAAAAAGTTTCTTTCCGGATTTGAACAGGAACCAGGCGGGACCGGACATCGCATATCCCGATGCAAATGTAAAGATCATAATCTGCGGCTCGGCCACAATGATCACCATGATGCACACAATCAGGAAAAAAGACATGAACGGTTTTTTCGAAAAGAAATTCAAATCCTTGAAACTGTAATACTTGATATTGCTGACCATCAGCAAGGCAACGGCAAAAACGCCCAGCAAAACCAGAATGTGGCGATAGG
>JAGVTI010000161.1 GCA_019136935.1 Deltaproteobacteria bacterium | reverse complement strand
TGTCGTCACCCAAACCGCCGCCACCTACTTCGATCTGGCTTTTTCCTACGCCGCCCGTTTCCGGAAACCCACCCTCATCGCCATGGCGGGACTGATGGGAAGCGGCAAAAGCGTTGTCGCCCGCGAACTTGCCCGCATCACCGGGGCGGCCGTGATCCGGATGGATGTAATCCGGAAGGAGCTCCACGCTCTGCCCCCCCACGAACGGCGGCTGGAGGACTTCGGACAGGGAATTTACAGCGACGGCGTCACCCGTCTCGTCTACGGGAAATCACTTGAACGGGCGAAAGACCTGATCGAATCGGGAAAGCCGGTCATCATCGATGCCTCGTTCAAAAGTAAGGCCCACCGGCGGGCCGCAGGCGATCTCGCCGATTCACTGAAGGCGGATTTTTTCGTGATTGAATGTGTCTGTCCCGATGATTGCATCCGGGAAAGACTGCTTGAACGGATCAAGGACGAAAACGAGGCATCCGATGGCCGGATGGAAATCCTGGACGCACAAAAAGCGGACTTCGATGCGATTTCCGAATTCCCGCCTTCGGTGCATCTCGTACTGGACACGTCGGGAAAACTCGACGAATCCATTGACCGGATCGTCGCTTTTGTGCACGGCGCGGGTTGACGGATTCACCGGCCGGGTCAGAGGTTAGGCACCTGTTCGATTTTCTCCGTGCGTTCCGCGTTATTCCGCTGTTCTTCTGTAATCATGCGGCGGGTTTCCGTGATGAAATACTTGACTTTGTAATCCAGGCCGACGTTGGGGAAATCCCGCGCGATCAGTTCGAATCGCTTCAGGGCGGCTCTGTATTTCTTCTGCCTGAAATAAAACTGGCCGACGTAGAACTCGTTTTCCGCCAGCATTCTCTTCACTTCCGTGAGCATTTTTTCCCCCATGACGGCAAACTGGCTTTTGGGGTACCGGGAGATCAGGCGTTCAAAATCGGCCTTGGCCTTCCAGGTTTCGGTCTGGTCCCGGTCGATGGTATCGGTCATTTTATACCGGCACATTCCCATCTGATACAGGGCATAGGGCACATTCTCGTCGGTGGGATGGCGATTGACGAATTCATCGTAGGCGAGATAGGCTTCCGGGTAAGACTTGTCGCTGTAATGGGAATCGGCAATGCCGATTTCCGCAAGCACGGCGATATCTTCCAGGGGATATTCATCCTTCAGTCTCTGAAAGATGGTGATGGCCTTATCGTACTTCTTCTTCTGATACAGTTCGCTTCCCTGCTGATACAGCCCCTGGGGGGTCCCCCGGGCCATGCTTTTATCCTTGAGCAAAGCACAACCGGACGTCCCGATCAACATTGCAACCCCGACCAGCAAAAAAACGCATCTTTTCATATGAATCCTTACCCTGTCCAATTATAAAGCCTTCTTTACGAATTCCTCCAGACGCTCCTTCGGCACGAGGCCCACCAGACGCTCGACGGCCTTGCCGTCTTTAAAGAGGATCAGGGTGGGAATGCTCATAACGCCGTACTTGGCCGTCACATTGGGATTGTCGTCGATATTGAGTTTCGAGAATGTGACCTGCCCCTGGAAAGAATCGGCCACTTCGTCGACAATGGGAGCCAACGCGCGGCAGGGGCCGCACCAGGTCGCCCAGAAATCGACCAGCGCCGGTTTTTCGGATTTCAGGATCACGTCCTCGAAGTTGTCATCCGTCACCTGGAGCAACGTTTTTTCATCAGCCATGGGTATCCCTCCGAATCGTTATTCTCCTTATTTTCGGCCTATATGACATAGTTATCGCAACGAAGTCAAACCCTATTTATGCGCCGTAACGTAAAGCGCTTTTGACAGAACCGCCGGGGTCATGCTAAGAAAGGGGAAAAAATGGGGAGTACTGTATGGACTCGCTGGGCATCATCTCCGGCACCCTGCCCCTTCTGGATTCGGGCCTGTTCGATCATCTGAGGAAAGAAACATTCCATTGTGAGTTCGGCCGTGCCGACGTCCTCATCGGCCCAGATCTTGTCTTCATTTCCCGCCACGGCCAGGAGACGGACCGTTTCAGCCCCCCTCACCTCGTGCCTCATCTCCTGCACTTCAAGGCCCTCGCCGGGATGGGTGTCCGGGAAGTAATCGGGATTTACTCGACCGGCTCCCTGAAAGTCCATTTAGAACCCGGCACGCTGGTGGCTCCCGATGATTTCATCTGCCTCTACCCGACACCGACCTCGGTCGTGAATGCCCCGCGCCACATCACCCCCGGAATAAGTAACGGGGTCAGAAAGAACCTCATCGCCGCCGCGGGAGAACTGAACCTGGACCTGGCGGCAGGGGGCGTCTACTGGCAGACCGCCGGACCGAGACTGGAAACCAGGGCGGAAATCCGCATGATGGCCGGAAACGCGGATCTCGTCGGAATGACCCTGGCCAGCGAAGCCATCCTGGCAGGTGAGTTCGGCATGTCCTTCGGCGCCGTCTGTTCGGTCGACAACTACGCCCACGGTATCGGAAACACCGAATTGAAGGAGGCGGATATCCGCAACGGGGCAAAACGGAACGCGGAAAAAATCGGCAGGATCGTCAGCCGGTATATCGAGCGTTTCCGGATCAGAACGCGCCCAGTTGGCAGGGTTTGATCTTGATCTGCAGGGCCTCGCAGGTTTCGGAAACGGTCATACGGGCAAGATGATGCCGCTCGGCGATATCCCAGGAATCCGCACAGGACAGCTTCCCGTCCTGCAGCTTTTCTTCGATGGCCTTCCGTAAGCCCGGATCGATCACCTTGGCCGCCTTGACGACCCGCTTCTCCGGAGTGAATCCGAACAGCCCCATCTGGCAGGCGCTGATCCGCATTTCGAGCAGATCCAGGTTGACACCCACTTCTTCCATGGATTTTCCGGTCGCTTCGGCAATCGACTCCGCTGCCGCACAGGTAATGACATCCCCTGCGGCCTTTTTCCGGATCAACTCCGCAATCTGTTCATCAACCCGGGTTCCCGCCGAATGTTTGGCGGCGTAATGTCCTCTGTCGTGATGGCTCATCTCGCTCCTCAATATTTAGAATAATGGAACGGTTCAACGGCGCACAACGCTTCCGTATCCAGGGTTTTGAAACCGTTCTTTTCCACGAGTTTTTCCGCTTTTTCGATCTGGTCGACGTCG
>JAGVTI010000200.1 GCA_019136935.1 Deltaproteobacteria bacterium | reverse complement strand
TCTGCTCCGACGTCGACGAGGTGATCCTTTACCGGTCTCCCGGCGTTCATGCGGGTGTCGGCGGGATTTTGCGCCTGGCCGGTGAACTCAGGGAAAAGAAATTTGATGCGGCCATCCTCCTGCAGAACGCGATCGAGGCGGCGATCATCTCGTTTCTGGCGGGGATCCCCGTGCGGGCCGGATACAATTCGGACGGCAGGGGCCCCCTGCTGACTCATTCGGTCAAGCGGACCCGGGCCGTCCGCCGGATTCATCAGGTGGATTACTACCTGGAGATGGTCAAAACCCTGGGGTGCGTGGACGGCAGCCGGGAACTTCACCTGACCCTGACACGGGCGGATCAAAACCGGACCGATGAGATCCTGCGCTCTTACGGGATCGACCCGGATGCTTTTCTTGTCGGCATTGCGCCGGGGGCGACGTTCGGGGCGGCCAAAAAGTGGTTTCCGGATCGCTTTGCCGCCGTGGCGGACCGTCTGACCGATGAATTCTCCGCCCGGGTGCTCCTGTTCGGAAGCGCCGGTGACCGGGAAAGCACCGAGGGAGTTGCCCGATACGCACGTCATACCCTGACGGACCTGGCGGGAATGACCACCCTGCGGGAAGCGATCTCCCTGATCTCGCGCTGCCGTCTGTTTATATCGAATGATTCCGGATTGATGCATGTTGCAGGGGCACTCGATGTGCCGACCGTGGCGGTTTTCGGTTCGACCAATCCCGTCACGACGTCCCCTTTGGGCAAAAACAGCATCGTCGTGCACAAGGACCTCGCCTGCAGTCCCTGTCTGAAAACGACCTGCCCGACGGATTTCCGATGCATGGAGATGATCGGAGTGGAAGACGTTTATGGAGCGGCGCGATGGATGATTTCCCGGTGACGCTTTCCCGTGCCGTCTTCATGGACCGGGACGGCACGATCAACGAGGAAGTCGGCTACCTGAGCCGTCTGGACCAGATGAAACTCTTCCCCCGGTCGGCGGAAGCGATCCGGTTGCTCAACCGGGAGGGAATCAAGGTGGTCGTCGTGACCAATCAATCCGGCGTGGCGAGGGGGTATTTCGGTGAGGATTTCGTCTCCGAGGCCCATGCGTTTCTGCAGGAAAGTCTTCGACGGGAGAAGGCGTTCATCGATGCCTTTTACTACTGTCCCCACCACCCCACGGAGGGGGCATTCCCTTATCGCCAGGCCTGTTCATGCCGGAAACCCGAGGCGGGGATGCTGCTGCGGGCATCCCGGGATCTGCATATCGACCTGTCCCGGTCTTACATGGTCGGAGACGTGATGAAGGACGTCAGGGCCGGTAAAAAAGCGGGGACGAAGGGCATCCTGGTCAAAACGGGTTACGGTGCGGGGGAGAAAACGGACGAGGACCCGGTTCCGGACTATGTTGCGGTGGATCTTCTGGACGCGGTTAATTGGATTCTGGAGGATCTGGCGCGGTGAATATCCTGATCGTCAAATTGAGCGCCGTCGGGGATGTGATCCATACCCTCCCGTCCCTTTCCGCCTTGAGGAAACGCTTTCCCGACGCCCATATCACCTGGGTGATCGAAGAGGCGGCGGCGGAGATTGTCCGGGATCACCCGGATCTCGACCGGGTTATTGTTTCCCGCAGGAAAGGCTGGTGGAAGGAGATCCGGTCGGGCCGATTCAGAAAGCCGTTGCGCGAGATGAAGACATTTCTGGGGAATCTCCGCGACCGGCACTTCGATCTCGTGATCGATCTTCATGGCCTGTTCAAAAGCGCCGTCCTGGTCTTTCTGAGCCACGGCGGAAGAAAGATCGGCTATGACAGCTATCAGGAACTGAGCGGTTTTTTTTACAACGAAAAAATACCGGAAGATATGAACAAACATGCCGTGGACCGCTACCTGGATTTCGCCGGATATCTGGGTGCCGCCGTGACGCAGCCGGAGTTCAGGATCGCCGTCGGCAAAGAAAACCGGAAACGGGTCGATGAACTCCTGGAGGCACACGGGATTGCGGGTCCCTTTATCGCCCTGAATCCTGTGGCCTATTGGGATACCAAGCTTTGGGAGGATGAGCGTTTCGCCGCTCTCTGCGACCGGATTGACGAAGCATATGGAATACCGGTGGTCCTGACCGGGCAGCAGGCACCCTCCCTGGAGAAAATTCGGTCCCTCAGCCGGCGGGGAGTGATCAACCTGGAGGGACAAACGACGCTCAAAGATCTGGCGGAGCTCTACCGGCGCGCAACCCTCCTGATCACGACGGATTCCGGGCCCATGCACCTGGCCGCCGCAATGGGAACCCCCGTCGTGGCCCTTTTCGGGCCCACGGACCCGAAGCGGACCGGACCCTACGGTTCCGGTCACCGGGTTATCCGGGAATCTCTTCCCTGCGCGCCCTGTTTCCTGAAGAAATGCCGGGAGATGACCTGCATGAAAAATATTACGGTAGAGGCGGTCTTCGAGGAAACGGGGAAAGCGATCAAAGAACGGCTATAGATTATCCAGGCTGCGTTTAACGGGTAAACCGGTTTTTGGGTTGCATCTTCGGCGTCCCCTGCCTGTTTTCTTTTCGCCGGTAGTATTGAAAGGTGTTCCGTCCGCTGTCCTTTGCCGCATACATGGCGATATCGGAATTCTTCAGGAGAATATCCAGGTTGTCCCCATGCTCCGGGTAGACGGCGATGCCGATGCTCGGGGTGATCCGGATTCTATGATCGTCCAGCAAAAAGGATTCGTTGAACGCGTTCACGATTTTTTCGGCGATCCGGTCCGCGTTTTCGATCCTTCCCAGCGACGGCAGCAGGAGAATGAATTCGTCGCCGCCGATGCGCGCGACCGTGTCGCCTTTCCGAAGCAGGTTTGTCAATCTCTGGCCGACAGCCTGGATCAGCAGATCCCCCACATAATGTCCCTGGGTGTCGTTGACCTCCTTGAACCGATCCAGATCGATCATCATGACGGCGAAACGCTCCCTGTTTCTTTTTGCCTGGGTCAACGCCAGAACCAGCCGGTCATGAAACAGCCTCCGGTTCGGCAACCCCGTCAGGGTATCCTGGAAAGCGAGCTTTTTGACCAGTTCTTCCGCCTGCTTGCGACGGGTGATGTCCTGAAACAGGATCCGGTAACCCAGTGGGCGCCTTTTGGCATCGGTCATGAGGAAGATGGATGTTTCCGTGTGCAGGACACTCCCGTTTTTCCGGAGGAGCACGTAATCGATGCGCCGCCTGGGCAGGCCCGTCCGGCAGACATGATTCAGGGCTGTGGAAAACTGATCACGGGAAGGATTGTCCATGAGCTTGCCGCACGTTAATTCTTTTATTTCCTCCCGGGTATATCCGAGGGCCGTGCAGAACGGGGAGTTGAAGAAAAGAATCCGGCCTTCAAGGTCCATTTCACAGTAGAACAGGTTGATCTCCTCGAGGATCAGGTTGTACTTTTCCACTTCTTTGCGGAGTTTCGCCAGATCTTCCGAACACTGCTTCAACTGCCCCTCGAGGGCTCTCGTGTACCGATCTTCCATGGGATGCAAGAGTTTTCTCTGTTCTGATGGAATCAAATGTCCGGATTGTTAAGGAGTTCCTCTACGGCCTGCAGCATGTCTTCCAGGTGGAACGGCTTGGAGAATGTGCGATGCGCGCCCATGCAGGAAGCCGTTTTCAGATCTTCCAGGGCTCCGAAATGACCGCTTCCGGTCATGGCGATGATTTTCAAAGACGGGTGGCGATTCCGCAGTTCGAGAATGGTTTCCAGGCCGTTCTCTTCCGGCATGATCAGGTCCGTGATGACCAGGTCGGCAGGATTGTCCATCTGCCTTTCCAATGCCTCGCGGCCGTTGGTCGCTTCCATGACGCCGTAGCCCATGCTGTCGAAGTACTCGACCAGCACGTCTCGAATGGTATCGTCGTCATCGATGATTAGAATTCTGGGCATATGGATTCCTTCCTCCCCTCCCTACTTTACAAGCATGACGGGACTCTCAGACAGCAGAGCGACCTTGTAACTGATGGTGACCCAACTCTGAATGGGATTTTTCAGCTCCACTTTATGAGAGTTCATGATGATCAGGCCGATATCGTTTTCCCTGCTGAACTTGAGAATTTCCTGGACTCGGTTGCCATACGAGATATGGGGAACGATGTGGACCGGCTTCCCCTCGTACGTGGCGATCAGGTTTTGCATCTGTTTCTGCGCCCGTTTTTCCAGTTTGTTGTAAAAATCCTCGTATTCAGTGAAGGTGGTTCGACCACGTGGAGCAGATGGATGGTGCTTTTGTATTTTGTCGCGATATTTGTGGCGATTTCAAGAGGACTGGCGTGTTTCTTGGAAAAATCCGTCGGGACGAGAATTTGGCTGAACATGAAATAAACCTCCTGGTAAAAACCGAAAGTCGGGAAAATTCCCCCTTCGATAGCGTTTCAATCATTCCGGGGAACGATCCGCAACGTCATGACAGGACATCGCCTGTTTTCCATTGCATGCCGAAAGGGCATCACGTTGACATCAGGACAAGTAACGATAAAAAAACGCCAGTATGACCAGAACCAGGACAGCGATAAAAATCAGGTGACTTTTCTTCCATGGGCGCGATGCCATGATCCAGGCGCCGCAGGATTTACAGCGGCTCCAGCGGGAAGCGAGGGCGGCCCCGCACCCGGGGCAGGAAAAAGCCGCCCGGGACGACTCGCCCGCTCTTTTCTCCAGGCTTTTTCCGATTTCTTTACGGACATCATAGTACCAGTCGCAATTCGTGGTTGGACACTTTCCCCCGGGAGGATTGTCGTCCGTCCAGATAAACTGCTTTGCGCATTTCGGGCACGTGATCTTCTGCATGGGTCCCAAGGGATTTTGTCAGGTTGAAAAACAGATGAAATTTACTATAAACATCATATCTTTTCAAGGGTTAAATATTCAACTGACCGGGAGGGGGCTGGAACGAGACAACCCCCTTCCCGGTATGTAAGCGATTTATTTTGAATAAGCCCGATGGTTGTGTTATACAACGGTCACTTTACGGAAGATCGGGCCGGTTTTGATCTTCCGGGGGGAGGGAAATGAAAAGTTCCTTTCTGGATTTCCTGAAGTCGCAAAAAATGACCGCTCCCATGAGAAAGGCTTTAGAGGTCTGGATCGTGGCGGGCTTCGTCGTCCTGACGGCAGCGTCGTTTACCTATATGGAACTTGTGACCAGCGCGGAAGGACAATTCCCCTTTTTCCATCTGGGATGCCTGCTCATCGGGGGTCTTGCCGTCGTGTCCCTGAAACATCGTTACAGAAAAATCTACATCAGCGAAGCCGTCGGTGCCTTCGCCCTTTTTGCCGTTCTCATGTCCCTTTTCACCGCACCGGTTGCGGAAGCCTTACGGAACATCGTTCGCTGAAGGCGGTTTCCCGATTTAGAAACACGCCCGTGGAAAAAATTTCATTTCTCCGGCTGAAAGATTTTATCGAAAAACGCCTGCTTTTTCTTCGGATAATACAGCGCCCCCCCGTGATCGATGATCAATTTCCCTTCCAGATGGTCCATTTCATGTTGAACGACCCGGGCGACGTAATCGCTGTACCGTTTGGCGATCTTGTTGCCTTTTCCGTCATAGGCCCGCAACTTGATTTCCGGATAACGGGCGATTTCAACCTGAATGTCGGGACAGGACAGGCAACCCTCCAATGCGGATACAAGGTCTCCTCTCGCCTGGGTGATTCGCGGATTAATGAGAACTTCGTAATCTTCCGGTTTCTTGGACCAGTTTCTTTCGTCGAAGCCCTTGTTCCGGAAAACGACGATCCTTTTGAGAATGCCGATTTGGGGCGCGGCGAGTCCCACGCCGTCATCCCGGGTCAGGAAAGTGTCGACAAGCGTCCTGACCATCTCCTGTTCCTCCCGATTGAGCGGCAGAGACAGGTCTTCGCAGGTTGTCCTGAGGATCCGGATGGATTCTTCGTCTATCTGGTCATCCGACCACAGGGTATAAATTTTTTGATCCGACATGTCTTTTACTCCTTTGTGGATATGCCAAGGAGCCCCCTATATCACCGATGAAGTTTTCCCGCAAGGGCTTGTGATTTCAAACTATTCGTGATAGGAAACCGGCTTTCGGGGAAGATGGCGGTTGATCCCTCTTTCCCCGGCGGGGGCGATCGATTCGGAACGGGGGCGGGGAGGGTGTCTTGATTCATCGTGTTATCGGTTATCGGGCCAGGCAGGAATTCGCCGCAGCCATGCGGTTCGACGAGAAGGAACATCCGCAGATTCCGCCGGCGGGGACGGCGCCGCCCCCCAGGCTTCTGTACCTGCATGTGCCTTTCTGTGAGAGGCTTTGTCCCTATTGCTCGTTCAACCGGGTTGTCTTCGAAGAAGACCTGTGCCGCCGGTACTTCGATGCCCTGAGGAAAGAGATCCGTCTGTATCGGGAACTGGGCTATACGTTCGGAGGCATCTATGTCGGCGGCGGAACGCCGACGGTCCTGATCGAAGAACTGGCCGAAACCCTGGCGGTTGCCCGGGACTGTTTCCCGATCCGCGAAATTTCCGTGGAAACCAATCCCAACCACCTGACGGAAAAAAACCTGCTCCGCCTGCGGGATTCGCACGTGAATCGCCTGTCCGTGGGGGTTCAGAGTTTCGATGACGGCCTTCTGAAGCGGATGGACCGCTACGAGAAATACGGAAGCGGTGAAACCATCGCCCGCCGGTTGAAGGAACTGAGAGGGGTTTTCGATACCCTCAACGCCGACATGATCTTCAACTTTCCCTCCCAGGACCTGGATATGCTGAAACGGGACCTGGACATCTTGACGGATATTGAAGCCGAGCAGGTGACGTTTTATCCCCTGATGATTTCGGATATGACCCGCCGGAAGGTCGTCGACGCCCTGGGGAACGTGAGCGGCGGAAACGAGAAGCGATTCTATCGCGAGATCGTGCGGAGGCTCGTTCCGGCTTACCGGTTTTCCTCCGCCTGGTGTTTTTCCCGCAAGGGGACCATGATCGATGAGTACATCGTCGACTACGACGAGTATGCCGGCCTGGGGAGCGGTTCCATCGGATATCTGAACGGAATCTGCTATGCCAACACGTTTCATATTCCCGCCTATATCGACCAGGTCAACCGGGGACGGCTTCCCCTGATGGCGACGCGTACCTTCTCGCTTCGCGACCGGGTTCGCTACGATTTTCTGATGCGCCTGTTCGGAGGATCGCTCAACCTGAAGGGACTCGAAGAGAAATATCCCGGCCGGCTTTATCGGGTCCTCTGGCTGGACCTGGCTCTCTTCTCCCTGATCGGCGCCATCCGGTACACGGGGGAGGATTATCGCCTGACCGATCAGGGGCGTTACGCCTGGGTGATCATGATGCGGGAGTTCTTCACGGCGGTCAATAACTTCCGCGATTTCTGCCGCGGCGGACTCGGTGGTGGGAACACCCCTGTCTGACCGGATCGGCAAAGGATGCCGATCCCGCCGGAGTCGAAGAATCTCCTGCGATGTTGGATCCTTCCCGTTTACTCGGAGTGACGAATCGGACATTTTCTGACTTTCACGGATTTCTCAATCTCCCTTTTTGGGCGCTTTTTCGGAAGATTGTGGATAAAAATCCCGTGTCGGCGAAGATTAAATCGGGGAATTGCATTGACAGGCCATTTCCTTTGTGATTAATGTTTTCTACGGGTGCGTAACGTACGTCCGGTTTGGTGAAATTCACCCACCCAAATCATTTGCCGGGGCAGGATGTTTTTCCATCACGGAACAGCGCCTTTTCGGAAAGAATAATCGAAACCATCTGAGGTGAATAAAATGCCCGAAAGCACATATGATTTAATCGAACTGGTGTGGGTCAGCGACGTGTCCTGGGAAGAGGCGGCAAAAAACGCCATCGCAGCGGCATCCAAAAGCATCCAGGATTTGAGGATCGCCGAGGTGACGGGGCAGGATGTGACCATTGAAAATGGAACGATCAAAACCTACCGGGCAAGAATGACGGCTTCTTTCAAATATATTCATTTCTAGTTGTCCGGAACCGGGACAACGGGCGGAACCAATTGGGTAAGGGCAAACGGGTCCTGCCCGACGGGGGGCAGGCGGATTGCCGGCTGTTCTGTGCCGGGTTGGCGGAGGAGTCCGCGCGGCGGTATGCGATGCTGCCGGTCCTCCTTTCGGACCGGGTATCTCCCTGTCGGGTTGCATCCCGGGTTCTTCGTGTTTGTCAGGTCCGTTTTCTTTACGGTTTTTTTTATACCCTCCTCGATCATTGGCGCTCTTATCCCTATCCCTTCTTGCGAAGTTTCCGTTTGCCCTGTTCCCGGCTCTTTTCCGATTCATTATCCGGAACGGTGAAACGATCAAACGATCGGCCTTGTCCTCCGGATGTCTTGACGGGACGATGAGGATGACTGGATTATCAACCTGATAAAAGAGAATCGCCGTCCTCTCTGATCTGACGGCGGAGGGTGTTGCGGGCCGGCAGACGCCGGCGGGGAAAAAGTGGATCAATCACAGGACAAAACAACAGAGCCGTTTACCAGCAGGAGGTTTCATGATGGGTCAATATGAACGTCGTCTCGGTCGGAGGGGCTGCCCCCGATACCCGGGAATTTCAATCGTTTTTTCCTTTCTGTTTTTCATGGTTTTCCTTGGTTCCACCGCGATGGCCGCCCCCGTCGCCGTAAGTCCCTCGGTGCCGTCTTTCGCGGACCTGACGGAAAAGTTAAGTCCCGCCGTGGTGAATATCAGTACGACCAAAATTCTGAAAAGTCAGCGTATTCCCGGTGGGAACCTGCCCTTCGGCCCCTTCGGCAACGATGAGTTCTTCCGCCGTTTCTTCGGGGACCAGCCGGAGAGAGAGTATAAGCAGAACAGCCTCGGCTCCGGCTTTATCATCAGTGCCGACGGCTATATATTCACCAATAACCATGTGGTCGAAAAGGCGGATAAAATCAAGGTGAAGCTGTCCGACGGCCGCGAGTACGACGGCGAAGTCAAGGGAAAAGACGCCAATACGGATATCGCTCTCATCAAAATCAAGCCGACCGCTCCCCTGACGGCGGTGGCGTTCGGAGATTCCGACCGGGTTCGCCCCGGTGACTGGGTTTTCGCCATCGGCAACCCCTTCGGTCTCGATCATACCGTGACCGCCGGGATCATCAGCGCCAAGGGACGCGTGATCGGGTCCGGTCCCTACGACAATTTCCTCCAGACCGACGCGTCGATCAATCCCGGAAACAGCGGCGGTCCCCTGTTCAACATGAAAGGCGAGGTGGTCGGAATCAATACGGCCATTGTCGCCCAGGGCCAGGGAATCGGCTTCGCCATTCCGATCAACATGGCCAAGGCGCTTCTGCCCGATCTCAAGGGGAAGGGATATGTCACACGGGGCTGGCTCGGTGTTTCCGCCCAGGATGTGACGGACGATATCGCCAGGAACCTGAAGCTCAAGGAATCCAGGGGAGCCCTGGTCAGCGAAGTCTTCGAGGGTGATCCGGCCGACAAGGGGGGGATCAAGGCGGGGGATGTGATCCTGGGAATCGAGGGTAAACCGATCGACGATACCCGCGGTCTTTTGATGGCTGTCGCCGGGCTTCCCGTGGGGAAGAAGGTGAACGTCCGGATTTGGCGGGACGGCGAGGAGAAAACCCTGGCGGTGTTGATTGCGGAACGGAAGGATGGAAAGCGCATCTCCGGTTCAGACAGGCTTTCGGAGACGTTCGGGATGACGGTTCAGGAAATTACCCCGGAGATGATGAAATACTTCAAACTGCCGGCCAAAACAGGGGTGATCATTACGGACGTCGTCAGCGGAGGTGCCGCGGACGATGCAGGACTCCGTCCCCAGGACATTATCCTGGAAATCAACCGGCAAAAAATCACCTCCCCGGAGGATTACGCGGAAATCCTGTCCCGCAGGACGGCGGACGGAACCTATCTGCTGCGCATCAAGCGGAACGGGGCCTTCTTCTTTGTGACGCTTTCCCTGCCGGAAGAAAAAAAGCCCTGATACTCTGTTCCGTTCCGGCGGGATAGAAACGGGGGGCAAATGAGCGAAAAGGGGGGAACGGTCACGTCGCCGTTTCCCCCTTTTTTGTGCCTTGACGGGAAAAGGGAGAATCGATAAGGGTATGACGTTTTAAAAAAGAAATGAAGGAGAAGCACATGATACAGTCGTCGACCTGTCCCGAACCGGTCTTCAAACCGGGCGATCGGTTTCTGGATTTCGAGATCACGCGGGTGGAGCCCCTGCCGGACGTTCGTCAGACGGCCTACGAGATCCGGCATTTGCGGACCGGAGCCGGGATTCTTCACCTGCATAACGATGATCCGGAGAACCTCTACGCAATCTGTTTCCGGACGCCGCCCGGAGATTCGACGGGACTGCCCCATATCCTGGAACATTCCGTTCTCGCCGGTTCGGAACGGTATCCCCTGAAGGATGTCTTCAACGAGCTGCATCGGGGTTCCCTCCAGACCTTCATCAACGCTTTCACCTATCCGGACAAGACCGTTTATCCCGTTGCCAGCCAGGTGAGGAAAGATTTTTTCAATCTGGCACGCGTCTATACGGACCTTGTCCTCCGCCCGCGGCTGCTCCGGGAAACCTTTCTCCAGGAGGGCCACCATTTCGAATTTGCCGATCCCGGCAATCCGGACAGCGAACTCGTTATTTCCGGGATCGTTTACAACGAAATGAAGGGCGCCTATTCTTCTCCCGATTCCCTCATGTTCAAGGCCATCCAGGAGAATCTCTATCCCGATACCATCTACAGGAACGACTCCGGCGGTGCGCCCGACATCATTCCGTCCCTGACGTACGAGCAATTCAGGGCCTTTCACCGATCCTTCTATTCGCCTTCCAATGCCCGGTTTTTCTTCTACGGGGACACGCCGACACGGGATTGCCTGGCGTTTCTCGGGGAGGTGCTCGACGGTTTCGACGCCGTCGCCGTGGAATCCCGTATCGTCGGGCAGGAGCGCTGGACGGCTCCCCGGTCGGTTTCCGGAGAATATCCCGTCGGCGCCGATGAAGACACCGCGGCGAAAACGGCGGTCAACGTGGCCTGGATGCTGACGGACAACCTTGATTACGAAACGGTCATTCTCCTGGAAATCGTTTCCTGGGCGCTGGTCGGCAGCGCCGCCGGTCCCCTGAGGAAGGCTCTGGTCGAATCCGGCCTGGGAGAGGATCTCTCCCCCGTTACCGGCTTGGAGAAGGACCTCAAGCAGCCGGCTTTCGCCGTCGGTCTCCGGGGGACGGAGCCCGGCCGGGCGGAGGCGATCGAATCCCTGATCCTGGATACGGTTACCCGTCTGGTGGAGTCGGGCTTTGAACGGGACCTGATCGAAGGGGCCCTCCATCAGGTTGAATTTCACGGAAAGGAAATTTCCCGGGGAGCCTATCCCTATGGGATCACCTTGATGGGCCGCGTCTTCCACACGTGGCTTTACGACGGGGATCCCCTGGCCGGATTGAACTTCCCCGCCCTGATCGAGGATATCAGGCGGCGCTGGGACCGTGACCCGGCTCTCTTCCAGGAGGTTCTGCGCCGTTGGTTCCTGGAAAATCCCCATCGGCTCCTGTCCGTCATGAAACCGAGCGCGACGTATCAGCAGCAGCAGGAAGCCAGGTCCCGGGAGGCCCTGCGTACTATCGCCGCGGGCCTTTCACCGGAGGACCGCAAACGGATCGCTTCCGATGCCCTTCGTCTCAAGCGATTCCAGACCGAACCCGATCCGCCCGGGGCGAAGGATCTGCTTCCGGCCATCGGGATTGGGGATCTGTCTTCGGATGTGGACATCATTCCCGTCGAATCGGAAAGCCGCCGGGGCGTCACGGTTCTTTCGCATGACCTGTTCACGAACGATATCGCCTACCTGCAACTCGCCTTCGATGTCGCCCATGTGCCCGATGAATTGCAGCCATATCTCCCGCTTTTATGTAAATTAATGACCGGCCTGGGGGCCGGAGCGCTATCCTATGATGAACTCTCGAAACGGATCGCCCTGAAAACGGGCGGCCTGGGCGCCCATTTGGCGTCGGGCTTCCGTATCGGCGGCCGTGAAACCTGGCAGAAGATGATTTTCCATGTGCGGATGCTCTATCGCAACATTCCCGATGCCGTCGGTATCCTGTCGGATATCCTCTTCCGGGGGAATCTTACGGAAACGGCGAGGATCCGGGACCTGGTTTTCGAGGGCAGAAACGATCTCCAGGCCGCCGTGGTTCCCTCCGGTCATCTGTTCGCCAAGAGAACGGCGGCCGCCTCCCTGACCCTTCCCGCTTACCGGGAGGAACAGTGGAACGGCCGAAGCCAGCTGAAATTCATCCATGCCCTGACGGAGTCCTGGGATGAAACGCTGGAAGATTTCATAAACAGGATCGGTGATCTGAAAGCGATGATCGTTCGGAAAGACAGTCTGCTTGCGAACCTGACCGCCGACGGGCAGGGCCTGCGTCTGCTTTCGGAAGCCATCGAGCCGGTCATGGCGAGGATGAGCGAGTCCCCGTCCGCGGTCTGCGATGTCCCGGTTCCGGTGCTTCCGTCCAGGATGGGTGTGGTGATCCCCGCCCAGGTGTCCTACGTGGCGGAAGCCTTTCCCGCGCCGACTTACGGGAGTCCCCTGGCGGCACCCCTGTTCGTTCTTTCCCGGCTTCTTTCAAACGGCTGTCTTTATCAGAAGATCCGGGTACAGGGCGGTGCGTATGGGGGAATGTGCCAGTACGATCCCACAAACGGCCTGTTTGCCTTCCTCTCTTACCGGGATCCCCATCTGGAGCGGACCCTTGCGGTTTACGAGGAGGCCCTCCGTTTTGCCGAGGACGGGGGAATTCCCGCCGAGGAGATACGGAAAGCCGTCATCGGCTCCATCGGTGCCCTGGACCGGCCGACGGACCCCGCCGGACGGGGGTTCACCTCGATGATCCGCCATTTTGCGGGATTGACCGACGAGGAAAGGCGGCGATTCCGCCAGGCCGTCTTGGCCATGGGAAACCGGGAATTGACCGAAGGGGCTTTGAAATACCTGGCGGGCGTCAGGAATCGCGCCGCTGTCGCGGTTTATTCGGAAGCTGAGAAAATGAATCGGGCCAACGAGACCCTTCGGCCGCCCCTGCGAATCGAACCGTTGATGTAGCGGCGCTTCAAGGGAAATACCCGCCTAATCCTGGTGCGTCAGCAACCCGACCAGGACGAGAAAGACAATGACAACGCCGAAGCCCATGTAAGAGAGGCTGAAGGCGTCCATATGGAAAGTTCCGTCCGTCGATTTCAGACTGGGATTGCAGAAGTATCCCCAGTACAAAAGGCCGCAATAGCCGATGGCAATGCTGATCTTCATCTTGCCGAGGACCAGGGCCAGGGTGCTGGCGCCCAGGACTAACATGATCTGGAAAAGGGGGATGGAGACGCTGGTGGTCCACAGAGGTTCAAGCATGCTTCGCTCCTGACATTTTTGGTGAAAGATATATCGTGCATCCTGCAGTGATGATCGATCCCGATTCCCGGGTGGATTAAAGGAGCGCCTCCAGCCTGTTCAGAGCCTCCTCCAGCTTTTCCGGTTTCGACCCTCCGGCCTGGGCCATATCCGGCCGTCCCCCGCCGCTTCCACCCACCAGGGGGGCGATCTCTTTGATCAGATTTCCCGCGTGATAGCGCCCCGCCAGATCCTTGGTCACAATGCAGAGAAGCATGGCCTTGCCCGCGGCCCTGCTGCCGAGAAGGATGATTCCCGACGGCACGCGGTCGCGCAGTTTGTCGCCGAAGTCCCGCAGGGTTTTCGCATCCGGCGCATCAACGACTGTTGCAAGAGTGGACACGCCCTTGATTTCCCTGATCCGCGTCAGAAGATCGGACGAATCCCGGGCTGCCATTTTCCCTTTCAACGCCTCGATTTCCCGCTCCAATTCCTTCTGGTAGCGCAGTGTCTTGTCCGTTCTTTCCGCCAGTTCCATGGGATTGGCCTTCAGGAGGGCCGCCGATTTTTTGAGTTCCTCTTCCATTTTCTGGATGTAAAGGACCGCTTCGCGGCCCGTGAGTGCCTCGATGCGCCTGACGCCGGCGGCGATGGCCGATTCATGGAGGATCTTGAGCAAGCCGATGTCCCCGGTCCGGCGAACGTGGGTTCCGCCGCAGAGTTCCATGCTGACGTCGCCCATCTTGACGACACGGACCTCTTCCGTGTATTTTTCGTCGAAAACGGCGGTCGCCCCCGTCTTGACCGCCTCGTCGAGGGCCATGACGGTCGTGTCGACCGGAAGATTCCTGCGGATGAACCGGTTGCAGAGCTGTTCCACCCGGACCAGTTCGGCCTCCTCGATTTTCGAAAAATGGGTGAAATCGAACCGGAGCCGGTCGGGCGTGACAAGCGACCCGGACTGCTTGACGTGGTTCCCCAGAACCGTCTTGAGGGCGGCCTGGAGAAGGTGCGTGCCCGAGTGGTTCGCCTCGGTGTCCCGGCGCAACTCGTCGTTCACCCGCAGCTGAAGGGTATCGCCGAGCCCGATCCGGCCTTTCTTGACCTCTCCCACATGGCTGACCAGATTCTGGAGGGGACGCCTGGTGTCCCGGACGTCGAAGACGGACCCGTTTCCTTCCAGGGTGCCCGTGTCACCTACCTGGCCGCCGATTTCACCGTAGAACGGGGTTTCTTCCAGGATGATTTCTCCCGTTTCCCCTTCCTGGAGGATGTCGGTCCGGACCCCGTTTTTCAGGATGGCCAGGACGGAGGATTTCCCCCTCGTCGTTCCCTCGTAGCCGATGAACCGCGTGGCAACGCCCTCGACGGAGAGCTTCTGGTAAATTTCGGAAATGCTCTCTTCCCCGCTTCCCTTCCAGGACTCCCGGGCCTTTTCCCGCTGCATGGCCATGGCTTTTTCGAAACCTTCCATGTCCAGAGTAAACCCGTCTTCCCGGACGATGTCGGCCGTGAGGTCCGTTGGAAATCCGTAGGTGTCGTAAAGCCTGAACACGACCTTCCCGGGGATGACCCGGGTATTCGCCGATTTCAGGGAGGTGACTTCTTCCTGGAGAATTTTCAGACCGCTGTCCAGGGTTTCCCCGAAACGCTGCTCCTCGTTGAAGATGACTTTGCGGATGTAGGCGGTTTTTTCGAGAAGATCGGGGTAGGTCTCCTTCATCGCGTCGATGACGATACCGGCGGTGTCGTGGAGAAAGGGCTTGTTAAGGCCGATCAGTTTACCGTGCCGTGCGGCCCGCCTCAAAATCCGTCTCAGGACGTATCCCCGGCCTTCGTTGGAGGGCAGAATCCCGTCGCCGATCAGAAAGGTGACGGCCCGGCTGTGGTCCGCGATCACACGGATGGAGATGTCCTGCTTTTCGTCAGTGCCGTATTTTCTGCCGCTGATCTCTTCGGTATAACGGATGACGTCCTGAAACAGATCGGTGTCGTAATTGCTCTTGACTCCCTGAACCACCGCCGTCAGGCGTTCCAGGCCCATTCCCGTGTCGATGTTCGGCCGGGGCAGGGGATTCAGGTTCCCCGCGGCGTCCCGGTCGAACTGGGTGAAAACGAGATTCCAGATTTCCAGGTGGCGGTCGCATTCACAGTGAACGTCGCAGGTCGGCCGGCCGCAACCCGTTCCCTCACCCTGGTCGTAGAGGATTTCCGAACAGGGTCCGCAGGGGCCCGTTTCCCCCATCATCCAGAAATTGCTCTTTTCCCCCATCCGGACGATGCGTTCCAGGGGGACGTGCATCTGCTCATGCCATATCTGGATGGCCTCGTCGTCGTTTTCGTAAACGGTGATCCAGAGTTTTTCCTTCGGCAGCCGGAGTACTTCCGTCAGGTATTCCCAGGCCCAGGAGATCGCCTCTTTTTTGAAGTAATCGCCGAAGGAGAAATTGCCCAGCATTTCGAAGAAGGTGTGATGGCGCGTCGTGACGCCCACGTTTTCCAGATCGTTGTGCTTTCCCCCGGCTCGGGCGCATTTCTGGGAGGTCGTGGCCCGCCGGTAACCCCGGTCCTCCAGCCCCAGGAAACAGTTCTTGAACTGGACCATGCCGGCGTTCGTAAACAGGAGTGTCGGGTCGTCCTTGGGTACGAGGGATGAGCTGGACACCCTTGCATGACCCTTTCCCTCGAAAAACTTTAAAAAACTTTCCCTGATTTCACTCCCCGTCATCATGGTGAAAAAACAACCTCCTTCAATTTACTTCTATGAAAAACCGGATCGCCGATCCGGGTCAATGCCGTTCGTTCAATATTTCAAATATCAGTCCCGCCGGAAAACCTTTCGACAGGAGATATCGCCCCATCTTATCCCGCCGGAGTCGGTCCGGAACGGAGCCGCTTCGTCTTTTTTCTATCAGCTTCCGGATGGCTTCCGGTTCGCTCAATTCTTCCCGGGCCGCCTGGATGGCCCCGGCAATCACCGTCCGCTCGACGCCCTTCCGGAGGAGATCCGCCTCGATGGCGCGGTCCCCCTGCAGGTGGTCCATGGCAAGCCGGCGTGCCCGTTCACGGGCGAAATCTTCGTCGTTGAGATACCCCTGCTCTTGGAGCTGCCGGATGACGTGGTCGATCACGTCCGGACCGTGGTTCTCCGACAGGCGATCCCGGAGCTCACGTTCCCCCCTGGACCGCAGGGACAGGAGCCGGAAAGCCTGCAGGCGCGCTTTCTCCAGGGGGGACCTTTCCACCGTCAGCCCTGGACATTTCCTTCTAGGGGCGGAAGACCGAATTTTTCCCTCAGCGCCCCCGATATCGCATCGGCAATCTCGGGATGATCCCTGAGATACTGCCTTACGTTGTCCCGGCCCTGCCCGATCCGTTCCCCCCCGTAAGAGTACCAGGCCCCGCTCTTTTCGACCAGGCCCTGATCCACCCCGAGATCGATCAGATCCCCTTCCTTGGATATGCCTTCGCCGAAGATCACGTCGAATTCCGTTTCCCGGAAAGGCGGGGCCAGTTTGTTCTTGACCACCTTGACCCGGGTCCTCATGCCGCCAGGCGCATTGTGGCGTAGAACTTGAGGGCGTTTCCCCCCGTCGTGGTTTCAGGGTTGCCGAAAAAGACCCCGATCTTCATGCGGAGCTGGTTGATAAAAACAACCGTTGTCCTGGACTTGTTGATGCTTCCCGTCAGTTTCCGGAGCGCCTGGGACATGAGCCTGGCCTGGAGTCCCATCTGGGCGTCCCCCATTTCGCCTTCCAGCTCCGCTTTGGGGACCAGTGCGGCCACGGAGTCGACGACCAGGATATCCAGGGCGCCGCTGCGGACCAGCGTTTCCGCGATTTCCAGGGCCTGTTCACCCGTATCGGGTTGGGAGATGAGCAGTTCGTCCGTGTTGACGCCGATCTTTCGTGCGTAGGTCACATCGAGGGCGTGTTCCGCGTCGATGAACGCGGCGATGCCGTTCTGCTTCTGGGCCTCCGCCACGATATGGAGAGCCAGGGTGGTTTTCCCGCCCGATTCCGGCCCGAAGATTTCGATCACGCGTCCCCGTGGAACGCCGCCGATACCGAGAGCGACATCCAGGCCGAGGGATCCCGTCGGAATGACGGCGATATCCGTGACCTTTTCCGCGCCGCCCAGGCGCATTGTGGCGTAGAACTTGAGGGCGTTTCCCCCCGTCGTGGTTTCAGGGTTGCCGAAAAAGACCCCGATCTTCATGCGGAGCTGGTTGATAAAAACAACCGTTGTCC
>JAGVTI010000015.1 GCA_019136935.1 Deltaproteobacteria bacterium | reverse complement strand
AAACCCGTCTCGATGCAGGAACGGGCCAGGTCGAATGAATCGCCGTGATCCAGGTGCAGAACAATGGGAATGGCGCATCCCATCTCGCGGGCCATCTCAACCGCTCCCTTCGCCAGGTACCGCAGCAGCGTCCGGTTTGCGTACTGCCGGGCTCCTTTGGAAACCTGCAGGATCACGGGCGACCGCGTTTCGACGGAGGCGGTGATGATGGCCTGCAACTGCTCAAGATTGTTGAAATTGAATGCCGGTATGGCGTATCGTCCCTCCATGGCGCGGCGAAAAATTTCTCTCGTGTTGACGAGTCCCAGATCCCGGTAGTGAACCATTGCATCCTCCCTTTTTTATCCCCGATCGTCCCCGTAAACATCACCGGCTTCCGGCAAAAGCGGCCGACAACCGTCATGCCCCCGATTCAAACGCCTTTTCTTTCGTCAATTCATCCATCTCCATACATACCATTTAAATATCGCGTACATGGAGACTTTTTTGCGTTCGCCTGCACCGCCGGAAGAACCCCCTTACCTGTTCGGCACCGGCAATGAACAACAAGGCCGGCAACGAAGAAATAACTAAAATAATTTCACAAGATAGTTGAGTTTCGCATGCACATCATTTAAGATGGCCATAATGGAAAAAACGAATGACAATCGGGTCGTTTTCATATATGGAGTGGCCGATCGTCGGCGCTTCCATATGCAACCCGTCCCGGGTAAAAAGAAATGATGTCGTCATGCGCAAAGTAACCATCGATAAACTCGAGCCGGGGATGATTCTGGCAAAGCCTCTCCTTCGGGGAACCATGGTGATTCTCGGCGAAGGGACCCAATTGACGGGAACCTGGATATCCCGGATCGGGGATATGGAAATCGACCACCTTTTCATCGAAGGCCACCCTGAACAAGCCATACCGAAGGAAGAAGCCCTGGCACAACTGGATGTCCGTTTCAAGCATGTGCAAGATCTGCCTTACATGAGTTCCCTGAAGAAAATCGTTAAAGAACATATCGAAGGCTTGTATGGCGGATAAAATCGATCTCCAGAAAATGCGGGCGAAAGTGGAAGGCATCAATACTCTGCCCACCCTGCCGTCCACTCTTCGACAGATTTCCGTCATGCTCGAAAAACCGCGGCTGACAATGGACGAAATCGCCCGGTTCATAACGAACGACCCCGCCCTGACCACGAAAGTGCTGAAAATGGTCAATTCCGCCGCTTACGGATTCCCCGGCCGGATTTCATCGGTTTCCCATGCCATTATGCTCCTGGGGCTGAACGTGATCCGGGGCTTGCTCCTGGGCATTTCCGTCTTCGAACTGATGCAGAAGAATATGGCTGGCCTCTGGGAACACTCCCTGTCCTGCGCCGTCTCGGCGCGCTGCATCGCACAGCAGAAAAAAATGAAGGAACCGGAGGAGGTTTCCATCTGCGCCCTGCTCCACGACATCGGCAAGGCCATCGTGATGCTTCAGTATCCCGCGGAGTATGAACAAATCCTTGGCAAAGCTGAAAAGCTGGGCATCAGCCTCTATGATGCGGAAAAAAAATTGCTGGCAGCCACCCATGCCGAAGTCGGACTCTGGCTTGCCCAGAAATGGCGATTTCCCCCCAATCTCGTGGAAGCGATCGGTTTCCATCACCAGCCGCAATCGGCCAGGCAGGCCCCGTTGGAAACGTCCATCGTTCATGTTTCGGACATTCTGGTCCGGGCGAGAGGCGTGGGTTTTGCCGGAGACTATTTCGTTCCTGCGGTTCACCCGGCGGCATGGGACATGCTGCGACTATCCGACGAGGAAATCAGAACCGTCCTCATCCAGGTTGAGGATTCCGTATCCTCCGGAGAAGAAAACTGATGTCATCCTCCATCCTTATCATCTCCGGCTCCCAAACGACGGTGGCCACCCTGAAGAAGAACCTGGCCGGGCTGGGGCTGGGGAACGTGGAGGCCTTCCATCACTTCAGCGCCACTTTCGACACGATATACAACGAAATTCCACTGATCATGATCGTGGATGTGTTCGAGGAAAAAGAAACGGTGTCCCTGTTGAATTCATTCAAGGAGGATCCCCTTTTTACGGGCGTTCCCGTTCTCGCGATTGTGGATGATGTTCACATCCCGGTCAACTGGGAAGCGATTCACGCCGACGATTATATCCGCCGTCCGTTCATCGATGCGGATATTGCCATGAGGGTGCAACTCGGCATTCTTCGTTCCCACCGTATCGTCGAGGTAAACCCCTTGACGCGGCTTCCGGGGAATATCGCCATCAACCGCCAGATTCAGAACCGGATCAACAGCCAACAACCCTTCGCCCTGGCCTATGCCGACCTGGATAATTTCAAGCCGTTCAACGACAAGTATGGATTCACCCGGGGTGACGAAGTCCTCAAAATAACGGGGCGTCTCATCCTGAACATCGTCAAGGGGAAATGCTCCCAGGACAGTTTCGTCGGTCATATCGGAGGAGACGATTTTGTCTTTATTACGGACCCGCCAAGCATGGAGGACGTATGCCGCGATCTGATCGATGCCTTCGATCGAATCATTCCCACTTTTTACGACCCGGCCGACCGGAAGGCCGGCTTCATCCAATCCCATGACCGCGAAGGCCACACAAAAACTTTTCCTTTCCTGACCATCACAATCGGCGTCGTGAACGCCACGGGTTTACCTTTTTCCCACTACGGGGAGGTCACTGAAATCGCCTCCGAGATGAAGCGGTATGCAAAAAGAACCCCCGCCAGCTGTTACAGCGTAAACCGCCGTTCCTTCCGGACGCAAAAAAATACGGAAGGACCGTGGACCCGTAATACCTGACTCCTTGCCCGGCCGCCCCTGGACAACCGCTCTATTTTCGCTCCGGTTCCTGCAGGCGGGTATTTCCTAGAATTCCACGAGGGACCGGCCGTTTGTCCTGAGCCACAATTTGTGTCGATCATAGTCGGGGCAGAATTGCCGGATGAGGGACCAGAAACGGGGAGAGTGGTTCAATTCCCTCAGATGTCCCAGTTCGTGGATGATCACGGAATCGATCACCTCCGGAGGGGCCATCATCAACCGCCAGCTCAGGGAGATCCTCTTTCCGGCGGTGCAGGAACCAAAGCGGGAACGTGCGGACGAAACACGAATGCTT
>JAGVTI010000207.1 GCA_019136935.1 Deltaproteobacteria bacterium | reverse complement strand
CCTGAAGTCCAAAATCATCCTGAGCGGGAAGAGGGACGGCTGGCTCTCCTACGAGGAAGAGATGGCCGCGGCCCCCGGCCATTTCGAAAGGCCGGCCGGCGCGGACGCACCGACCAACAGCGACATTTCCATCCTTTATTTTACTTCCGGAACAGTCGGAATGCCCAAGATGGTTCAGCATGATTTCACCTACCCCCTGGGTCATATCCTGACGGCAAAATACTGGCAACGGGTGGAAGATGACGGCCTGCATTACACCGTGGCCGATACGGGCTGGGCAAAGGCCGTCTGGGGGAAAATTTACGGGCAGTGGCTTTCCGGCTGTGCCGTTTTCGTCTACGACTACGACCAGTTCGATCCGATCAACGTGCTGAAGAAATCCATCGAACACAAGGTCACCACCTTCTGCGGCCCCCCGACCGTTTATCGTTTCCTCATCAAGCAGGACCTCCGCAATTTCGACTGCAGCTGTATCCAATACTGCGTTACAGCCGGGGAACCTCTGAACCCCGAAGTTTATCAGCAGTTTCTCCAGCAGACCGGCCTGCGTCTCATGGAAGGGTACGGCCAGACCGAAATGACCGTCGCCATCGGAACCTACCCCTGGATGGAACCCAAACCCGGCTCGATGGGAAAACCGTCTCCCGGTTATGTGGTCGAATTGATCAACGGAGAGGGCAAACCGGCCGAAATCGGCGAAGAGGGGGAAATCGCCGTAAAAATTGATTCCCTGACGCCCGTCGGCATGTTCGGCGGTTACTTCCGGGACAAGGACACGACGGACCGGGTACGGCATGACGGCTGGTATTATACGGGTGACATGGCATGGAAAGACGAGGACGGGTACCACTGGTTTGTCGGCCGGGCCGACGATTTGATCAAGAGCTCGGGTTACCGCATCGGTCCCTTCGAAGTGGAAAGCGCCCTGATACAGCATCCGGCGGTACTGGAATGCGCCATCACGAGTGTTCCCGACGAAATCCGGGGAGCCGTCGTCAAAGCGACGGTCGTCCTGGCCCAAGGATACACGGGCACCGACGCCTTGGTTGCGGAGCTTCAGGAACATGTCAAGAAGGTCACGGCCCCCTATAAATATCCGAGAATCATCGAATTTGCGGCGGAGTTACCGAAGACGATCAGCGGCAAGATCCGCCGGGTAGCGATCCGAAACAAGGACAAGGAAAAAACATAAACCTCTTGCTATCCAAAAGTAGCGTTCGTCACCCCGGAAGGAAAAAGAGTGTTTTTTGAGAATTCACATTTTCTTCTTGAAATCCCCGCTTCGATGGGAGTAAGGTGACCACCCGAAAAGGTAGTGGAACCAGGTGCCCCAAGAAAAAAATCCCGGACTTCATTCCTGATTTTTCACAAGAGGAGCGAAAATAAATGATCGGGGAACGGCTGTTTTTCCCGTCATCATCGTTTGGATCACCAACTCATGATAATAAAGAAAAAGAAGGCCTATCGGGTCGTTGTCAAACAGGAATTCTGCAAGGGTTGTAATCTCTGCATTGAGTATTGCAAACCCCGGGTCCTGGCCTCATCTCCGTCCCTCAATGAAATGGGTTATCACTACGCGGAGGCGGCCAAACCGGGAGAGTGCACGGGCTGCATGGCCTGTACCCTGGTTTGCCCCGATCTGGTCATAGAGGTATACGGTGAATAAAATCTTCATGAGCGGCAATCATACCTTCGCCGAAGCGGCTATCCGGGCCGGTTGCCGGGCCTATTTCGGCTATCCCATCACTCCCCAGAACGAACTGGGGGAATACATGGCCGAACATATGCGGAAAGCCGGCGGGACGTTCATCCAGTCGGAAAGCGAAATCGCGGCGATCAACATGGTGGTCGGCGCCGCTGCCACCGGTACCCGGGCCATGACGTCGTCGTCGTCTCCGGGCATCAGTTTAAAACAGGAGGGAATATCCTTTCTGGCCGGCTTCCAGCTGCCGGCGGTCATCGTCAACATCATGCGCGGCGGTCCCGGCATGGGCAACATCGCCCCGGCACAGGGCGACTATTTTCAGGCGACCCGAGGCGGAGGTCACGGGGATTACCGAACTCCCGTTATCGCCCCCGGTTCCGTTCAAGAAATCGCCGATCTGACCTTCGTGGCCTTCGATATCGCCGACCGTTACCGGACCCCGGTCATGCTTCTGGGCGATGGTATGATGGGGCAGATCAAGGAACCGGTTTTATTTCCCGATCCGATTGACCCTAAAACGCTCCCGGAAAAGAAATGGGCACTGACGGGCCGGGGAGAGGGTCCCAGCCGTTATCTCGCTTCCCTGGTCCTGGACAGCCAAAAAATGGAAAACCACAACTGGGCGCTCTTCCGGAAGTACGAAGAAATTTCCCGTACTGAAACCCGTTTTGAAACGTATCGAGCGGAAGATGCTGAAATGATCGTCGTTGCCTACGGCACGACGGCCCGAATCGCCAAAGGGGCTATTAACCAGCTTCGGGAGCAGGGACTGCCCGTGGGACTTCTACGGCCCATCACCTTGTGGCCTTTCCCGAACGAAATCCTCCGGGATCTATCAAAAAGGATTAAAAAATTCATTACCCTGGAAATGAGCACGGGCCAGATGGTCGAAGATGTGCGCCTGGCCCTGGAAGGAAGGGCGGAGGTGCTCTTCTACGGCCGTCCCGGCGGGATCATTCCCGAACCGGATGAATTTGCCCATGTTATCCGCGAAAAGATGAATTCATGATGGGAAAGGTTGGAAGAAACGAAGCGCAATGGAACTGTTAAATCCCTGGCCGAAATATCATAAAAAAGAGGTCAGCAGTCACTACTGCCCCGGCTGCGGCCACGGCACCGTGCATCGCATCGTTGCCGAAGTCCTTGAAGAAATGGATCTCGGAAAGAGGGCTTTCTGTGTCAATCCGGCGGGATGCGCTGTTTTGGCTTACGATTACCTGGATGTGGATATGATCGAATCCTCGCACGGACGGGGAGCCGCCGTCGCGACGGGAATAAAACGGGTGCGGCCCGATCTGTTCGTCTTTACCTACCAGGGCGACGGGGACCTTTCGGCCATCGGCACTGCGGAAACGATCCACTCGGCCAACAGAGGCGAACATATTTCGGTGATTTTCATCAACAACGCCGTCTACGGCATGACAGGCGGACAAATGGCGCCGACCACTCTGGTCCG